>JAJFMK010000001.1 GCA_021772215.1 Chlamydiota bacterium
ATTCCAAGGGACACCGCAGCTTTCTGATAAGGGCAACATAGCTATAAAAGTTATTGCGCAAGATACAAAAGGGGGAACAGCTGAAAGCCCCTTTTCCCTTAATGTAGTTGAGGCCCTATCTCAAAAAGTCATCCGTGTGGGCGGCTCCTTTGTCTATACAATACCAAGCGACATGATCAGCTCGCCTCTTGGATCTGTCACCTACTCAGTAACTCTTGACGATGGATCTCCTCTACCCACTTGGCTCAACCATAGCCCTGCAATAAATATCATCAGCGGAACGCCTCCAAGCGATTCCGATGGAATCTACAGTATATTAGTAACTGCAGATGACGGCGTTCAAGCGCCTGTCCTTGGTACAATCTCATTAACTGTTGGCCTCAACGCGGGACCAAAAGTTGCTAACCCCCTATCCAACCAAGTCGCTCAAGTGGGACAGACGTTTAGGCTTGTCGTTTCCGATAATACCTTTGTCGATCCAAACGATGACTCACTTACGTTCAACGCTAAAGGGGTTAATGGAAGGAAACTTCCTTCGTGGCTAACATTTACAGATCGAACATTAGAGGGAAAACCAGGCCCTGGTGATACTGGCGCTTTTAATGATAAAACAATCCCCATACAAATCTGCGCTACCGATGGCGACCAAGAGGCGTGCACTGTCTTTGACTTAAGCGTACAAGGAACATCTACAGAGGAAGAAATTTTAACAATACTTGGCCCTCTTGCAACAGTTGCTGGTCTTAGCATCGCTTGGTACCAAAAAAGAGGCCTCCTCCTCAACCCCTGGAACCGCGAAAAATACAATAAGGGAACTAGAAATGTTTCTATTGGTCAGCCGTTCAACTACAAACTGGAAACTCCTAAGAGCAAGATCAAATTAGTAAAAGCCTTTGAAGGCACAAGGATGCTTGCCGACCTTCCAGCTCCAAAAACTCTTGACCAAAGGGGATGGCTAGAGTGGCTAAAACACGATAAATCCATTAGAGGAGGTACCTTACTTCCCAACTGGTTAAAATACGATGCAGCAAAAAACCAACTAGCAAGCAACTACTCCCCACGCTTAGAAGATGTCGGTCTCTACACAATACGCGTCTTTGGTCACGGGGAAGTAATCCTTGAAGAGGTTCGATTCAACGTGGGTGATCAAAATGGAAAAAAATTCGAAATGAATTCGATGTAAAATAACATGAAATAGGAAAGCAAAAACAATGCAATTACAAACATGGATAGAAAATGCTGGTCACTATTTGGCTTGCGTTGCACAAGAACCCGCAAAAACAAAACAAACTCATGGCCAACTTCGGGGACCCTCTTTTGCTGTGCTATCTCGCGCATCTGCTCTACTTACTGCAGTTGTGGGATCAACATTCTTCGGGTTAGCTAGGGCCCAAGAGACCACTGCAAACGGTTTAACTGGTCGCGAGGTGAGAAGAGTGGGAATCTCTCCTGCGATTATATCAGTTGTTCCTCCACAATCTGTATTTCCTGAAACCATCTTCACTTTATCGCTTTCTCCAAGAGACTATTTCGTCGATGGAGATTTCAGTGGATTTACGCTAAGTGCAGTTGAAAAAGGGCAGCAGATGCTACCTGGTTGGCTAGAATTCAGATATGAAAATCACCAAGTTTTAGGAACTTACATTACGCCAGGCACCCCTTATGGCTTACATGTCGTAGGCAACTTTGTCTACGTGGCTGACTACGGACAGGGCCTACAAATCATCAATGTCAGCAACCCAACTGCTCCCACTTTAGCTGGGACCTACAACACGCCAGGCATTGCTTATGACGTGTACGTCGCAAGCAACTTTGCATATGTCGCTAATGACTCATCCGGCTTGCGAATCATTGATGTGAGTAACCCCGCTGCTCCCACATTAACTGGGACCTATGACACGCCAGGCAACTCTCGTGGCGTGCACGTCGTAGGCAACTTTGCCTATATCGCTGATTATACATTCGGCCTGCAAATCATCAATGTCAGCAACTCAACTGCTCCCACTTTAACTGGAACCTATGATACTCCAGGCAGTGCTTATCGCGTACATGTTGTGGGTAACTTTGCCCACGTCGCTGATGGCAATTTTGGTCTACAAATCATAGATGTTAGCAACCCCGCAGTGCCCACATTAGCTGGGACCTATAATACACAAGGCATTGCTTATGGCGTGCACGTCAGTGGCAACTTTGCCTATGTCGCTGATGGCAGTTCCGGCTTGCGAATCATTAATGTGAGTAACCCCGCTGCTCCCACATTAACTGGGACCTATGATACCCCAGGTTCTGCTTTTGGCGTCCACGTCTTAGGCAACCTCGCCTATGTGGCTGATTATACATTCGGCCTGCAAATCATCGATGTGAGTAACCCTGCTTCTCCCACATTAACTGGGAACTATGACACGCTAGGCCTTAGTTTTGCTTATGACGTGCACGTGGCAAACAACTTCGCTTATATGGGTGACTCCACATCTGGCGTTCAAATCTACGAAGAGCAAAAGCAATTCTTCAGCATTCTTAATAATACAGATATCGGCAACTATGAAATAGAGCTCATCGCTACAGATCCCGATTTAAACGTTGCTTCCTCTACATTTGTTATCCGCGTGGAGGGTCCACCGACAGCAGTTGGCTCGATCCCTAATAAACTTGCAAATATAGGCGATCCATTTAACTACTTCATCAACCAAAACGTGTTTCCTGATCCCAATAACGACGTAGTCTACTATTCAGCAAAGCAAACAAACCAAAACGCTCTGCCTTCTTGGCTTAGTTTCTCATCTATTGGGATTTTCTCCGGAACACCTCAATCATCTGACACAGGTAACTACAACATCCAAGTTTTTGCCTATGATGGAATTGCCCTAGACCAAGCCAATACCACCTTCTCCCTTATAGCTGAACATTTCCCACAAGTTACAACGCCCATCTCAAATCAGGCAGCCGATCTTGATCAATCCTACTCCTTCACAGTGCCCTCTCAAACATTTTCTGACCAAGATGTAGGGGATACTCTCTCATATAGTGCCACCCTTGCTAGTGGTAATCCACTGCCTTCTTGGCTAAACTTTAATTCCGCAACGCGTCACTTTTCAGGAATTCCAACAGTAAGTGATACAGGCTCCATCACAATCAAGGTAAGCGCAACAGACACTCCCGGGGCTGTCGCCTCTACAACATTTACTTTGGCTGTAGGTCCATTTCCTGCTTTACTAAACCCCATTAACAACCAGCTTGTTGCTGTTAGAACTCCCTACCTTTTCGCCGTACCTGGAAATACCTTCTCTACGCCTTCGGGAGAGTCCCTCACCTATATGGCCACAAAAGCAGATGGCAGCCTTCTACCCACCTGGCTTGGATTTGTGGGGCCAAGACTTGAATTCCAAGGGACACCGCAGCTTTCTGATAAGGGCAACATAGCTATAAAAGTTATTGCGCAAGATACAAAAGGGGGAACAGCTGAAAGCCCCTTTTCCCTTAATGTAGTTGAGGCCCTATCTCAAGAAGTCATCCGTGTGGGCGGCTCCTTTGTCTATACAATACCAAGCGACATGATCAGCACACCCCTTGGACCAGTCATCTACTCAGCAGATCTTGACGATGGGTCTACTCTACCACCGTGGCTTACCCACAATACTGCAACAAATGCTATCAGCGGAGTCCCTCCCAGCAACTCAGAAGGAACCTACAACATATTAGTGACAGCAGATGACGGCGTACAAGCACCTGTCCTTGGCAGGATCTCATTAACTGTTGGAACTAATGTAGCTCCACTTGTTGCTAACCCCCTATCCAACCAAGTCGCTCAAGTAGGACAGACATTTAGACTTGTCGTTTCCGATAACACCTTTGCTGATCCAAACGGTGACTTACTCACCCTAAGCGCAAAAAGGGTCAATGGAAGGACTCTTCCTTCGTGGCTAACATTTACAGATCGAACATTAGAGGGAAAACCAGGTCCTGGTGACACTGGCGCTTTTAATGATAAATCAGTCCCCATACAAATCTGCGCTACCGATGGCGATCAAAAGGGGTGCACCGTCTTTGACTTGGGCGTACAAGGAACATCTGCAGAAGAACAAACCTTAATAATATTTGGCCCTCTTGCAACTGCTACAGGTCTTAGCATTGCCTGGTACAAAAAAAGAGGCCTCCTCCTCAACCCCTGGAACCGCGAAAAATACGATAAGGGAACTAAGAATATCTCTATTGGTCAGCCGTTCAGCTATACTTTAGAAGCCCCAAAAGACAATGTCAAAGTGGTAAAAGCCTTTGAAGGCACAAGGATGGTCGCAGGTCTTCCATCTCCAAAGGCTCTTGATGAAAGAGGGTGGCTAGAGTGGCTAAAACATGACAAACCCATTACTGGTGGCAGCTTACTACCCGACTGGTTAATATACGATACTGCAAAAAACCAGCTCGCAAGCAACTACTCACCACGCCCTGAAGATGCCGGTCTCTATACCGTACGTGTCTTCGGCCACGGCGAAGTCATCTTAGAAGAGCTCAAACTCAGCGTAGGCGGTCAAGGCAGCAAAGATTTCGAAATGTATTCAATGTAAATTATAATGCACCCTAGATTTCAGACAGATATGCTTAGGAGAAAATGAACGTCTCGTTTAAGCTATAAGGAGACAAACAATGGCAAGAAGGAAAATGAGCAGTAAATATTCATCAGCATTTAGATTTAGGGTAGCACTAGCAGCTACAAGAGGAGATAGAACTGTAGCGGAGCTATGTCAGGAATTTAGCTTAGTGCCAAGTCAGATCTACGCTTGGAAGAAAGAGCTTGAAGAACGAGGGACTGAGATCTTCGAGACTAAAAGTCCTGAGAGTGCTCACAAGCAAGAAGTAGAAAAGCTTCATAGTGTGATAGGGAAGCTAAAGGTAGAGAATGATTTTTTAGAGAAAGCGCTTGCAAGCTCCCGTTAAAGAGAAGGCAAG
>JAJFMK010000002.1 GCA_021772215.1 Chlamydiota bacterium
GGCCTTGAGGATTATCGTAAGGCAATTGAGTGTTGTGATAAATGCCTGCAAATTGCAAAAGAAGTTGAGGATCGAGGAAATGAGGGGGCTGCATACGGTATCCTTGGGAGCACTTACCGATCCCTTGGAGAACACCTAAAAGCAATTGAATGCAGTGAAAAGTACCTGCAAATTGCAAAAGAGGTTGGGGACCAGTTGGGTGAAGCAAAGGCTAACCATGGCCTTGGGCTTTCCTATTTTGAACAAAAGCAGCACTCAAAATCAGAAAAACTGCTTGTTCAATCCACCATAATTTACTCAGAAATAGAAGCTGGCCTAGGACGTGATGAGTGGAAAATTTCGATCTTTGAAGAACAATCACAAACCTACCGTATGCTTGAATATCTCTACATCACCACAGGCAAAGTAGAGAGAGGGCTCGAAATCTGTGAGAAGGGGAGAGCTCGTTCGCTTTTTGATCTCTACTGCAGTCGATTAAGGCTGCCTAAGGACGTGCGCATGAAGAGGGAAAATATTACTTTTCAAGAGATGCAAAAAATTGCAGAAAGAGAGAAAACTTCTTTTGTCTATTTTTCTAACTTTTCTGGGAATGACCTTTATGTCTGGGTTGTCAAAGGGGATGGAGTGTTTGGAAAAAAAATCAAAATTTTTGATACCGAAGATCCTAAGACTACAGCATTTTCTTCATCAGAAGAAGAAATTTCTCGTCGGTCACTGATAGGGCGAGATTCGCTTTCTCGAGTACACTTTTCTTTTGATTTTGGACAATCCAAAGGTAAAGAGAGACAACCAGATGAAAATATGCGTCTATCAGAAAGATTGGAAAAGAATTATCAAACATTGATTACCCCAATAGAGGAGTGGCTGAATGAGGAGAAACTGACCTTTATCACCGGTGCAACAATGAGAGATGTCCCTTTTGCTGCTCTTTACAAAAACGGACCTAACGGAAGGGAGTATCTCGTTGACAAACATACTATCTCAACGGCACCCTCTCTTCGGATCTTTGACCTTCTGCATGAATTAAAACCTAGGAAAGATGGATCGGGATTGATCGTGGCTGATCCTGCTATTACTGGAGATAGACTACCAGGGGCAAAGAACGAAGGCGAAGCTTTGGCCAAAATAATCCCCAATCCAACCCTTCTCAGTGAAGGGACAGCCACCGTCACAGCGGTAAAAGAGGCAATCTCTGATGCTTCGATTCTGCATTTTGCCTGCCATGGGTCTGCGGAAGCAAGAATTAATAAAGAGTCAGTGTTTGAGGGAGCTCTATACCTTACCAACGGACAAGGTGAGAAAGAGGTGCTTTATGCCGATGAGATCCAAAAATTAGATCTAAAAGCCGACTTGGTTTTCTTAAGCGCCTGCTATACAGGAAAAGGAGCCCAGCGACGAGAAGGTGTAATTGGCCTCTCCCGTGCCTTTTTAGGAGCAGGAGTTCCCTCAGTCATTGCAACCCACTGGAGTATTTCAGATTATATTACGCAGTCAATTGTCGCAGACTTTTATGATGGGATCCTGAATAAGAACATGACAAAAGCTCAAGCCTTAAGAGAAGCAATATTGACCCAAAGAAAAGCTCACCCGGACAATCCATATCTTTGGGGCGCCTTCTTTTTAATTGGGAAATAGGAGAAGAGTTTATGGTAAGTTCAACCAGCGGAGCAGGGTCAGAATTTTCCTTGCTATACAGCTACACGGCTTATAGAAGGGACATCCCCGCAGTTTTAGAACTTTGGGGTTCTCAAGAAAGGATCAACAAAGGCGTAGTAAAAGACCTCTCTGGAAAGCAGATCTACGAAATCTCTGAGGCCTCAATTCTTGGAGGAAAAGATCAATCGATTACCGGTTCAGCCCTTTTAGCTTACCTGAAAACAACAAAGCTATCAGGAGTGCTATATATTCAAGGAAACAAGGAGATCGCTTGGTTACTTCCCACCCTTGCTTGGTTAGAAGAAGAAGGAGAGTCATCTCAGAATCTTTTGGGTGGCGATTTTTGTGAAATCATTAGGCGGAATTGTCGTACCAAAGAAGACCTGCATAATTTTCGAACGAAACTTTTTAATAGTGGAATTTGGGCCAATCAACAATCACGCTTTTTTGATGCCACAATCTGGTTTACTAGGGCGCTCTTCATCTTTTTATTGCTTGGAGATAAAAGGAATACTGGGGTCTGCTACGG
The DNA here is from genome assembly GCA_021772215.1 of Chlamydiota bacterium. Taxonomy (GTDB): domain Bacteria; phylum Chlamydiota; class Chlamydiia; order Chlamydiales; family JAJFMK01; genus JAJFMK01. Next base: position 2,186 of record JAJFMK010000002.1, read on the forward strand.
AAATCTCGGCAATGCCTATCAATCACTTGGGGAGTTTAGAAAGGCGATCGAGTATCATGAGAAGGATTTGCTGATTGCAAAAGAGGTAGAGGACCGAGCGGGAGAGGGACGTGCATACAGCGGTCTCGGCAATGCCTATTTATCTCTTGGTGAGTTTAGAAAGGCGATCGAGTATCACAAAAAGCATTTAGAGATAGCCATACAGATAGAGAACCTTGCTGGGGAAGGGGGAGGGTATGGTAACCTCGGGAATGCCTACTATTCTATTGGGGAGGTTAGAAGGGCGATCGAATACCATGAAAAACACTTAGAAATAACCCAACGAACAGGAGACCTTCCGGGGGGAGGGAGGGCTTATGGCAGACTAGGTAATGCCTACCAATCTCTTGGTGAGTTTAGAAAGGCGATCGATTATCACGAAAAGTGCTTGCAGATAGCCCAACAAACAGGAGATCTTGCAGGGGAAGGAAGGGCTTATGGTAACCTAGGCATAGCTTACGATTCTCTTGGTGAGTTTAAAAAGTCGATCGAGTATCACGAAAAATGCTTACAGATTTCCCAGCAAACAGGAGATCGTTCAGGGGAAGGCGGGGCTTACTCTGGCCTCGGTAATGCCTATTTATCTCTTGGGGAGTTTAGAAAGGCGATCGAGTATCACGAAAAGCATTTAGAGATTTCGCAACAAACAGGGGACTTTGCAGGGAAAGGGAGGGCTTATTCTGGCCTCGGTAGTGCCTATTTATCTCTTGGGGAGTTTAGAAAGGCGATCGAGTATCACGAAAAGCATTTAGAGATTTCGCAACAAACAGGGGCCCGTGCACGGGAAG
>JAJFMK010000011.1 GCA_021772215.1 Chlamydiota bacterium
ATCAGGACACAAAACAAAATTGACATGCGACGTTGTGTTGGCAAAGACCATTGCCGCCTTAAATCCAACTTGGAATCCTGCAGCTGAAACGGTAATGGTACAGTTTCCCGGAGTAAGCCCCTGTATAGCGTAATCGCCATGGCTATCTGTAACAGTAGACCAGACAGCGCCATCCTTATCAGAGGCAGTGACCTCGGCGCCTGAGATCGGCCCTTGATGGCTGACGTTACCAGTGACCCTTCCAGGAAGCGAACTGAGGGACATATTAACAATTGTCGTCGTACCAGAGACTTTGATTACCCCCAATGTCTTTGACTGATAATTCTCTTTCAAAACTGTGATGCTGTAGCTGCCAGTCGGCAGGTCATCAAGGCTGTAGAGCCCGTTGGAATCAGTAAGTAGCGTAGAGACAACCAAAGCTCCAAATTTGATTTCAACTGTCGCTGCCGCAAGAGGAAGATTCGTCTCTGCATCTGTGATCTGACCTATAATCTAGTAATCCGGCGCTGTACAGAACACTCGATAATTTCCAGCAGCTAACGTATTGACCGCATATTGACCCAATTAATCCGTGTCTACACTAGCAACTTGGGTTGTTTCATCAAAAACCTGGACTGTTGCCCCAACAATCGGATCATTTGTCGCTTTGTCGTAAACAGCCCCTGATAAAGATTCAGGAAGAGTCGTTAACCCAAAGTTAACCACAACAGATTGAATAAGAGTCTATCTGAGGTAATATTGAGTGGTGGAGATCCGCTCTCCCTACCTAATATTCAGCTAAGCGAGCTTAAATCCGCTCTCAATGCGATGGATCATCTCAAGCGGATTCGGATTCATAGCCGCTATCCCCTTGGAATCCCTGAGCGTATCGATGAGGCTTTTATTGATCGCAAATAGTTTTCGTTTTGCACTCCAACCACCCTCGAGAATTTGACGAAGAAATAAATTCTGATCTAGATCGCTTAAAGAGTGCGGGCGCTCTCTTTTTCAACCAGACTGTGCTACTTCGCAGTGTCAATGATACTGTCGAGGTATTAAGAGAGCTCTTCTTATCGCTTGTGAATCACAGGATCCTGCCCTACTACCTCCATCAGCTAGACCGTGTTGAGGGCGCAGCGCACTTTGAAGTTTTCAAAGAGGAGGGCTTAGAGCTAATGCAAGAGCTTGCAAAGATCCTTCCTAGCTACGCTCTTCCCTAATATGTGCAGGAACTGCCCTTCGAACCCTCCAAGGTAGAGGTGAGGGTCGAAGAGAAGAGTAGCACCCTTCAATTAGTCTCTCTTTAGGCCTCAATAGAGAGTTTTGCAAACTCATTATCATTAGTAAATGAGGGGCTCTTTCCAGTTTTTAAAATCTCCTCGACATGGCCGCGGTACTGCTGTAATAAAGTTGCGGTATCACTCTTAGAGTCCTCCAGTTCTCCTCTAAATCTAGGTATATTTCTAAAAGGCGCTGGATTTCCTCGGTAAATATCTAAGCAGATATCACCAATCATATCAGGAGAAAATAGATGTAGCTGATCAAGCATTTTTTGGGTGAGCTCCTCAACAGTGATCTTAGAACATAGCCTCAAACGAGCTTGTAGGAGCTGATATTTATGTCGGAAGTCTTTAAATTCACGAGTTTCCTTCATCCAATTCCGTTTAACTTCAATTTCCTTAATCAATTGAAGATAAGTCGTGGTATTATAAAAATATTGGAATGAGTCAGGTAAAAATTCCTTCTTTTTATCTAAGCTGGCTCCTTCATTATTCAAGGGCTTTGACCCCTCAAAAGTGCGTGAGTTAAAAATCACCTTTCTATAGGGTGCTTCTTTAAATAGCTTATAGAATCCCTTAAAAGGGTATAGTTTGGGGGCGACAAGCCCTCCTTTCTTTAATCGATATGTTCCCTTTCCAGGAAATTCTAGAAGGTGACTATCTGCTAATCCAAGATAGAAGCTATATACAAGCATCTCATCTAGATTTGGACTAGAAATTTTAAGATCACCTTTCTCATCTGAAATCTTTTTAAAGACATCGACCGTATCAGGATCTATCTCAGCAATGAGTATATCGCAGTAGGGCTTATCCGATCGCTTTTGATCAAAGTAAGAGAGCGTGTAGTGTAGAAATAGCTGGTAACAGGTATCTCCTTTTCCATCTTTCTCCTTAAAACAGAAACTATAAGATGAGGGATGTAATACTCCAATATCTAACCCCTCTACGAGAAAACTGTGAGATAGAGACAGGTCTACAAACTCGATGAGTTTACTTGGAAAAGCTAAAGAAATTGTGGAATTGCCTCTAGATGGTATTAGTACGCTCGATCCTTCAATAGAGTGAAAAATATTCTCAGCCTTAAGATCCTTTCCACCAACCATGCATTCAATAAAACCGAGGTAATTAGACATTAATTTCTCGATTTTTCCATTGATCAAATCCGTGATAGTTTTCATATCCTTATTAATTAATATGTCTAAAAGAGCAGGGTCAATTCCATTTAAATTAGGAAGGGTAAAAGCCTTTTCATCAGGTTTATAAGATGGCATTGATTTTTTTATTTCATCCTTTAATCTGACTGCTGCATCAATTGTATTGTACCAGCGCACTTTGGGGATATTATCTAGATCATCAGATTCTATATAACTGTATTTGGATAGTACAGTTTCCACCTTTGGAGACGACGATATTGGTATTTTCAAAGAAATTTTCAATAATTCCATTTCTTCAAACCCGAAACCATAGTTAAAGCGATTAGAAATTGTTTCACCTTTCGGTGTAATAAACTGGAAGTGTTTAAATGTTTCCAAGTTTGAATCAAGAAACGATGTATATATTTCAATTACGCAAGTCCATTTTGCCATTACCTTCA
>JAJFMK010000101.1 GCA_021772215.1 Chlamydiota bacterium
TCTAAAAGCCGACTTGGTTTTTTTAAGTGCTTGTCAAACGGGAAAAGGAGCCCAGCGACGAGAAGGCATAATTGGCCTCTCTCGTGCCTTTTTAGGAGCAGGAGTTCCCTCAGTCATTGCAACCCATTGGAGTATTTCAGATTATATTACGCAGTTAATTGTCGCAGACTTTTATGATGGGATCCTGAATAAGAACATGACAAAAGCTAATGCATTAAGGGAAGCGATGCTAACCCAGCGAAGGGCTCACTCCGACAACCCATATCTTTGGGGTGCCTTCTTTTTAATTGGAAAATAGGAGAAAATTCATGGCAAGTTTAACCAGTGGAGTTGAATTAACACTATTCCTACTATCTAGTTATAGCGTGTTCAACGAGAACAGCCAAGCGATCCTAGAACTTTGGGGTTCACAAGAGGGAATTACCAAAGGTATCATTAAAGACCTTGCTGGAAAACAGGTCAGTGAAATCCCCCCAACCTCCTTTTTTGGTGGGGAGGACCGATCGATTACAGGCCCTGCTCTCTTAACCTACCTGAAAGCTACTCAGCTATCGGCGGTGCTGTACATTCAGGAAAAAAAAGAGGTGGTTTGGTTGGTTCCTTCTATTGTTGACGTAAAAAGAGAGAAGACCTCATACAAGAGTCTTCTAGGTGGCGATTTTCTAGAAGTAATTAGACAAAATTGTCGTACCAAAGCGGATTTGAAGAAGTTTGGGACACAGCTTTTGAGTAGTGGGAGTCAAGCTTATCAGTGCTCGCATTTTTTTGAGACCACTGTCTGGCTTACTAAGGCACTCTTCATTTTCATATTACTGGAAGATAAAAAAAACATTAGAGCATGCTACGGTGGCCTCGGTAACGCTTACAGGTCACTTGGGGAGTATCGCAAAGCAATTGAATATCATGAGAAGAGTTTGCAATTCACGAAAGAGATGGGGGACAAAATAGGAGAAGGATGTGCTTACGGCGACCTTGGCATCGTTTATGACTCTCTTGGAGATTATTGCAAAGCGATTGAATGCCATGAAAAGGACCTCCAAATTACTAAAGAGGTAGGGGACAAAACAGGGGCGAGGTTTGCCAGCGGCAACCTCGGCAACGCCTACTTCTCTCTTGGAAATTATTGCAAAGCGGTTGAATATTATGAGAAGTGTCTCCAAATTGCGAAAGAGGTCGGGGACAAAAATGCCGAGGGGGCTGCCTACGGCAACCTCGGAAACGTCTACGACTCTTTCGGAGATTATCGCAAAGCAATTGAATATCATGAGAAATGCCTCCTAATCGCGAAAGAGGTCGGTGACAAAGCAGGTGAGGGGGGTGCCAGCAGCGGCCTCGGAAACGCCTTCCAATCCCTTGGGGATTATCGCAAAGCGATTGAATATCATGAGAAGCACCGTCAAATTGCGGAAGAGACAGAGGGCAAAGCGGGTGAAGGAGCTGCTTACGGCAACCTTGGCATCGCATACGACTCGCTTGGAGATTATCGGGAAGCAGTTGAATGTTATGAAAAACAACGTCAAATTGCGAAAGAGATAGGGGATAAATTGGGTGAGGGAACTGCACACGGTAACCTTGGCATTGCTTACAACTCGCTTGGGGATTATTGCAAGGCAATCGAATATCATGAGAAACATCTCCAAATCGCGAAAGAGATAGGGGACAAAGCGGGTGAGGGGTGTGTCTACGGCAATCTGGGTGATGCCTACAATTCTCTTGGAGAACATGGTAAAGCGATTAGATATCATGAGAAAAACCTTCAAATCGCGAAAGAAATTGAGAAAAGAGCAGGGGAAGGAGTTGCAAATTATGGGCTTGGGCAGTCTCTTTTTATGTTGCAGAAATATTCAAAATCGAAAGATGCATTTATTCGAACCATTGCAATTTTGTCAGACATACAGGCGAATTTGGAGCATGATGCGTGGAAAATTTCCATCTTTGAAGAGCAATCAAAAGCCTACGGCGCATTAGAGAAAAATTATTTCGTCACTGGTAACGTAGAACAAGCCCTTGAAATTTGCGAAAAGGGGCGCGCTCGGGCTCTTTTTGACCTTTACTGCAATCGACTAGAATTTTCTAAGAAGGAGTGCGAGGAGAGGGGGAATATTACTCTTGAGAAAATGCAAGCCGTTGCAAAGAGAGAAAAAACTACGTTGGTCTATTTTTCAAAATCTTTCGATAATGATCTTCACATATGGGTTGTTAAAGGAGATAGAGTTCATAGTAAAAAAGTAGAGCTTCCTGAGGATTTTAAAACTGAAGCAGTTCCTTTGCATAAAAGAGAAGAACCAGCACGATCTTTAATGGACGATTACCTTCCAACACGAGGTCCTTCTTTAGCTAATTTTTCTGCACAATCAAAAGAAGATAAAGAGCAGGTAGATCCAAATGTTCCTCTTTCAGAAGGATTGGGGAAGTGTTATCAGATGTTGATTGCTCCGATAGAGGAGTGGTTAGATGGAGAAAGGTTAACGATTATCACGGATGCTACGATGCGAGATGTTCCTTTTACTGCTCTGTACAAAAATGGTCCTAACGGACGGGAGTATTTGATCGATCGATTTATCATTTCAATGGCGCCTTCAGCTCGGATTTTTGACCTTATTCATCAAATCAAACCGAAGAGAGATGGGTCTGCGTTGATCGTTGCAGATCCTGCAATCAAAGAAGATAGACTCCCTGGAGCAAAAGCAGAAGGGAAAACTCTATCTCAAAAAATTCCTAATTCAACGCTTTTGGTTGACGACGCAGCAACTATAGAAGCTGTCAAACAGGCAGCCTCAGAAGCTTCGATTCTCCACTTTGCCTGTCACGGATCAGCGGATGCGATGATTAACAAAGAGTCAGTGTTTGAGGGAGCTCTATATCTTACCAACGGACAAGGTGAGAAAGAAATGCTCTTTGCAGATGAGATCCAAAAATTAGATCTAAAAGCCGACTTGGTTTTTTTAAGTGCTTGTCAAACGGGAAAAGGAGCCCAGCGACGAGAAGGCATAATTGGCCTCTCTCGTGCCTTTTTAGGAGCAGGAGTT
>JAJFMK010000102.1 GCA_021772215.1 Chlamydiota bacterium
AAATACAGAGAACAGATCGGTTAGTCTCTGTGGGTACCCTTGATCTTCTTTAGATTTGGCCACCTATACTTTTCCATAAGTGGCCAAATCGCCATTGCCAAAATAGATTTGGCCGCCTATATTTTTTTATAAGTGGCCAAATCTATCAGGATAAAGGAATGAGTGAACAATAAATTATAGGAAGGAAAGCAGAACTTCAACAACTTTCCCAATCCTAATTTCTTTGTAATAGTATCGAGCAAGATAGACGGCCCAATGATCTCAGCGGATGCTGTGGCTACCGGATCTCTGGCTGCAGATTGTTCGGGTTGAAGGCGTTTAGAGGGAATAAAGGTTTCATCAATAGGGTCAGCTTACCGATGCATATTTTTTTGTTTCGTAGTTGCTTCTTTTTTTTGTCCCAGTATGACACTGATTCATTAACATAGGTAATCCCCATGGTCTTGTTAAGGAGCCACTGATCAATTCGTGCAGGCCGCTTTTTTGCCCTTTTGTTCCCATTTGATCAATTTCATAAACCCCCTACTGTCAACAGTATGCGAATTTATAAAGTCAACCAACTGAAAACAAAATTATCAAAAAATCGGCTGTACCCTAATTGTTCAGTGGCTCCTTAAGTTGATGGATGCAGCATGGTATATCGAATCCTTCTTTGATAGGCATAGTTGTGGCTATGAAAAAGAAAAAACACAAGCCGAAAATCAACATAACCAGTTTTTACTTAACGAATTATACTGTACATACGTACATTTTTTTTGGAAAATGAGGGTCTTATCCTCTGGCTAGAATTACCTCCGCCCTCTCTGCTCACTACATCGGTTCGCCTCTCGGCATGATGGCATGGTAGGCAGGTGCAGATTGTCACTTTGACAAACACTCTGATGACTCGATCCTTCATCACTACAAGCTCTTTAAAAAAAAATCCCTACGAAGTTAAAAGAGGCTTATCAAGAATTTTGTATTGAAGAGGGTATGCCCTTTGAAGAAATTAGTCAGCTCTATCGCCAATATGCAAAAGAGCTCCACCCCGATAAACAGCCCGGAATAGACCCTAACGACTTTGAGCGCTTAGGCATCGCTTGGAACTTAATCCGTGCTGAATATTGTCAAAATTCAGATGAGCTGTGAGAGAAGCACAAGGCTTTTGTTCGCTCTTTTACTGTTGAGGACTTGATCCACCTCCTAACATTTTGCAATATGCCAAGTATGAATGACCTATATTTTTATGCTCATTTTAGGGAATCTGCTCCTTTTTATAGCCCATTTAACTCATTTAACCCATTTTTTTGTATTATATGGGTTAAATGGGTTATACTTTCATGGATATTTGACTTATTTAACCCACTTTAGCTAACATGGGTCAGAAGGAGAGTCATAAATGAAGTATTCTCAGGAAGAGTCCTCTGTTTTGGAGTTCAAGAGAGAATTTCCAAAAAACGATCAACTCATCAAAACGATCATCGGGTTTTGCAACCGTTTTGGGGGAAAAATCGTTATTGGAGTTGAAAATGATGGAACAATCATTGGCATTGATGAACAAGAAGCGGAAAATATCTTGGAATATCTCGATAAGTCCATTTATGAGGCAACAACGCCCCCTATTCTACCATTAGTCTACACTCGTCGAATAGGAGAGAGCACACTCCTTTACGTCGAAGTTTCTTCAGGTATGAACAAACCCTACTATAAGCGATCTGAGGGAATGGAACAAGGAACCTATATACGGTTGGGCCGCAGTACAATGCGTGCAAACCTTCAGATGATTGAAGAACTAAAGTGGATTTCAAGGGGAATTGATTATGAAAAACTACCGGTTCACCATGCAACAAGTGAGGACCTCGATCTAAAAAAAGTGGAAAAATTCCTACATTCTCGGAAAAATATTCCTCCAATTGGAATAACAGAAGAGGTGCTCTTTGGATATAAGATCTTAGTTAAAGAGCATGGAATTACTTATCCAAGTGTGGCAGGAGTTCTTCTGTTCGGAAAAAACCCTCAACATTTTTTTTCTGAAGCCATGATTATTTGTACCCGTTTTTCTGGAACAAGTGGTAGAGAAGTCATTGCCACAAGGGATTGCAATGGAACCTTGTTTGAACAATTCCAAAATGCCTATAACTTTATGACAACTCATTTAGACAAAGCTTTTACAATTCAAGGACCTCAGCGAGAAGAGGTTTTAGAACTACCTGAAAAAGCCTTACGAGAAATACTTCTCAATTTGCTTGTTCATCGCAATTATCATATTACTGCTCCTGCAAAAATCGCCATTTATGACAATCGGATGGAAATCTTTAGCCCAGGAGATTTTCCCGGGCCACTTAATCCCAATGAGTTAATGAAAGGACTCACTTTTCTAAGAAATCCGTTAATTTGCAGGATTTTCCGTGAGGGGCAGTTTATTGAAAAAATGGGAACGGGTTTCATTACTCTTTTCAATAGTTTTGAGGAACGTGGTTTGAAAAAACCCGAAGTAATTGAGGAAAATTCTCTTGTCAAATGTATCCTACCTAGAGAAAAAATGATTAAGCTAGAGAATGAAGATACCCAGCAGATCTTGGAACTGTTTTCAGCTGCAAGTGAAATTACCATTTCCGATGTTGTGAAATTTTTAAATCTTTCACGATCCACCGCAGGGAGACGCTTGACAAAGCTTCAAAAGATGGGCTTGATAATTAAACAAGGACAAGGAAAAGGAGCGAGATACCGCCTGGTGAAATGACCTCTATAGACAAATACAGAAAAATGGGGCAATGTATTGGTTATTTTGAAATAGTAATGTATCGATGACTCTAGCTGAACTAAACTGCTCGATCCAGTACAGACCTTCCAATTCCCTTCACTTTCACTGCTCTGAAGCAGGGTCCCTTCCCGGCTCTCTTAAAGAGACCTATGCCGACTTCACTCTGGATTGGAGGAGAGGGTGGCTGCGCCTTGCCGCAGAGAAGGTGGCCTCCTATAGAGAACCTACGCTAGATTTTTGGCAGACCATCGCCTCTTACTTCCTAAATTCGTTAAGTCATCTTCCGCCGCAGCTGCAAGCCCAAGGTGTTGATCAGCCGGAAAACGAGATACTAAACGAGTGGCTGCTGCAGGCCCCACCTATGAAGGGGGGAGAATATCTCACAGTTAGTAACTTAGAAAATCTATGGGAACAACTTAATCATTGGTACTTAGACTACTTAAGTGACTTTGATAATAATCCGGACCGCTTTTTCGAAACTTTTGCCCCCTTATGGCAAAAGGTGGGAAGAGTTTGTCTTCACCTAGCGGAAAATAGGAATAATCCAGATCGTCCTTTCGCTTTTTTAGCAACCTATGCTACCGAGCTTCTCGTCGGCGACAAGCTTAAATATCTACCCCTTAGCGAGGCGCTTAAACGTTATTCGGGATCAAATAATCGACAAGCCCTTGTCAAATTGCTCACTCCGGTACAGCGCGCTAGCGAAAAGTGCAAGTTAGTCGAAGAGCTCTTAGCCACAGGTGAGCTCTACCAACCACTCGCTTGGACACCGAGCAGAGCGCACCAATTTCTCGTGGCGATTCCCGAATTGGAGGAGTGTGGACTCACTATTCGGGTTCCTAACTGGTGGAAGCAGCGCACGCGCCCCAGAGTCTCGGTCACCATAGGCTCATCTATGAACTCTAACTTGGGGGCCTCTGCGCTGCTCGATTTTGATATTAAATTGGCCCTTGGCGATGAGACCCTATCCGAAGAAGAGCTAGAAAAGATCTTGGCAACAAATCAAAAATTGGCTTTTGTTCGCGGCAATTGGATCGAGGTCGACAAAGATAAACTGCAACAAGCTCTGAACCATTGGAAAAGGGTCCAGGGAGAATATGAAAATGGACTCATCTCCTTTAATGAGGGGATGAGGATTCTTGCCGGAGCCTCTTTTGAACGGGAAGATTCAGAGGAGGAGCAGAATCGCTGGTCAAGGGTGATCCCGGGAAAGGCAATGGCAAAGACTCTAGAGCAGCTTCGAAAACCCCCTCTCACCTCTTTCGAAGCGATCAGGGGGTTACAGGCAAATTTGAGGCCCTATCAACTTGAGGGAGTCAATTGGCTTAACTTACTGACTCAGCTTGGACTCGGCGCCTGCCTAGCTGACGATATGGGGCTGGGAAAGACAGTTCAGATTCTATCTCTTCTCCTACTTAAGGATGGGGGTTTATTTGAAAAAAGACCCTCCCTTCTTGTTGTTCCGGCATCTCTACTAAAAAATTGGCAACGAGAGGCGGACAAGTTTACCCCATCCCTTAATCTACTCCTACTTCACCCTTCAGAATTGAAAAACAGTTCCTTAACTGAAATTGAGGAGGCACCTCATGAAGGTCTTCAGGAAATTGACCTGGTTGTAACCACCTATTCAATGGTAACGAAAATAAAGTGGCTAACCAAAGTTCACTGGGAAACGGTTATTCTCGACGAGGCCCAAGCGATCAAAAACTCCGGCACCCAACAGACGAAGGCTGTAAAGACGTTAAATGCACGCTCACGCATCGGTTTAACAGGAACACCTATTGAAAATCGCCTATCCGACCTATGGTCTCTCTTTGACTTCCTAAACCCGGGACTTTTGGGCTCACCAACTGAGTTTAAAGATTTCGTCACGCATCTACAGACCGCTTCGAACCGCTTCGAACCGCTTCGAAAACTAACCTCTCCCTACATCTTACGCCGCATGAAAACAGACCCGAAAGTGATCGCGGATCTTCCTGATAAGATTGAATCAACAGTCTACTGTTCACTCACTGCGGCGCAGTCGCAATCCTACCAATCGGTTGTTGACGAGCTAAAGCAAACTTTAGAGGTTGTTGACGCGAAAAATCGCAGAGGCGTCGTCCTTAAGGCGCTGCTGAATCTAAAACAAATTTGCAATCACCCCGATCAATATAGTGGAATTGGGGAATATGCCTCTTCAGAAAGCGGAAAATTTCAACGCCTTAGAGAGATTTGTGAAGAGCTCTCTTCCCGTCAAGAAAAGGTGTTGGTTTTTACCCAATTCAAGGGGATCATTCCTAAGTTGGAGAGTCTATTAGAAGAGGTTTTTGCATGCTCTGGGTTAACACTTCATGGTGGAACAGCTATCAAAGCGCGCGCCTCTTTGGTAGAACAGTTTCAAAACCCGGACGGCCCTCCCTTCTTTATCATCTCTTTGAGAGCCGGAGGGACCGGACTCACCCTAACCGAGGCGTCACACGTAATTCATTTTGATCGGTGGTGGAATCCTGCTGTTGAAAATCAGGCCACTGACCGCGCCTTTCGTATCGGACAGAAGAAAAACGTCATCGTGCATAAATTTGTCACGCGAGGTACCGTTGAAGAGAAGATCGACGAGATAATTGCCTCTAAACAGAAGCTCGCTTTGGAAATTCTCACCACAGGTGAGGAACACTCTCTCACTGAAATGTCCAATGAAGAGTTATTAGATTTAATAACCCTAGATATCAACAGAAGGAATTAAAATGGGAATGTGGGGAAAGTATGTCCCTGTTACCGTACGGCAAAATAGAGCTAAACGAAAAATCAATAAGCTCAAGAAAATGGGACATCATATTGAACCTATCGAAATTAATGGGCGACAAATCGCCAAAGAGTTTTGGGGCAGACGGTGGTGCGATCATCTCGATACCTTTGCTGACTACTCCAATCGATTGCCGCGCGGTAAGACATACGTCCGTAATGGAAGCATTTGCCACTTAGAGATTCAAAAGGGGCGCTGTGAAGCGCTGGTCAATGGAAGTCGTCTATACCGGGTTGCTGTAGAGATTAAGCCTCTGAAGAAGAGTATCTGGGAAGAGCTAAAGAAGAGCTGTCAAGGAAAAATCGGCTCCATTTTGGAACTGCTGCAGGGGCGACTCTCCAAGCATGTAATGGAGATGGTTGTGGATCCTTATGGAGGACTGTTTCCCAAAGAGAATGAAATTACCTTTGATTGTAGCTGTCCCGATTGGGCGGGGATGTGTAAGCATGTCGTTGCCGTCTGCTACGGAATCGGGTCCCGTCTAGACCAAAGGCCTGAGCTTCTGTTTCAGCTTCGCCATGTCGACCCCACTGAGTTGATCTCTACAGAGCTCGCCTTCGAATCATCCCAAAACAAAGATCAGCTTCAAAGCGACGACCTCGGTGCCCTTTTTGGTATTGATTTAGAAGACTCTATCACTGCGCCGCCTCCGGATAAATAGACCTTTGATGTCGACTCACTATCCGGTCGTGAGGTCAAAGAGATTCGATGCCCGTTAAGTTGAAAGGTTCGATGATTATGTATAAGTTTGTGCACACGAACTTATACATAACCCTTTGCGGTTGTGTCCAGAATTATGTGCAAATTGACCTGATGTAATTTCTCCTCTTGGTTATGCTGCTTTGTTAATGTTGATTAATTGCTCTCTTTTCTCTTCCCAAAGAAGGTCCATATTCAAGTACCTGCTATCTTCCAGCCAGCCTTCATGAGCCTCTACAGCTAATGACATAATTAGCCTAAAGCAACTCTGTTGGTTAGGGAATATCCTAACAACTCGAGTTTTCCTCTTTATCTCCTGGTTCATTCGTTCCAAAAGATTGGTGCTCTTCATATCCCTGTGGTGCTGTACTGGTAAGCGATAGAAAGTAAAGGTCTCTTGGATATTCTCCTCTACCCAAGAACAGAGCTTTGGATATCTAGATTCCCACTTTCCAAGCCACTTTCCTAAGTCTGCTTGAGCTTCAGCTAAGTTCCGTCTTTCATAGATCCACCGAAGCTCTTGCAGACAATCATGGTCTCCTTTCCTAGGAAGGTAATCCAGCGCATTTCGTAAGAAATGCACATAGCATCGCTGCCAGACTGATTCTGGGAATATCTGTGTTACTGCCTTTTTAAGGCCTTCATGGCTATCTCTAACTATGAATTCTACTCCTCCTAAGCCTCTCTCTTTAAGCCGATGGAGGAAGTCTTTCCAGCTAGTTGTGCTCTCCCTGTTAGCCACCTCAAGACCCAAAAGCTCCTTTTTACCATCAGAGTTAATACCCAAAGCTATTAGCACAGCCTGCGAGACAACAATTCCTCCCTGTCGGACCTTCTCATAACGAGCATCAAAGATGACGTATGGATAGGTCTCATCTAAAGACCTTTTGGCAAATTCATCCAACTGACCATCAAGGCCTTTG
>JAJFMK010000103.1 GCA_021772215.1 Chlamydiota bacterium
TTCAATCTGAACCAAGATCAAATTCTCGATAAAGAGAATCTTAAAATATATTTATGACTAGTTAAACCTAGTCGCACAAACCAATTTGCTTGCTAGCACGTACATTGTCTTTTTTTCACTGTCAAGAAAACCGCTTACCAAGTAAGCTCGGAGCACTCATTAGGTGCTTTAACTCTCAGCGCCTTATCCCTCTGAAAGAGATTGTCTCGCTGAAGTGACTACAACAATACACAGGGGTCTATTTTTTCCGCAAGCCCTCTTTTGCAAAAAGTTACAAAAATCTGAAAATAAGCCATTTTCCCTCACAGATCACACCTATTATCTGCTATCTTAAGCGAAAACTTGGAGGTATAAATGGCGCCGATAACCGCTTTTCAACGCGTTTTATTGATTACTCAACTCTCTTTAGCCTTCTCATGGGGACTTTTTCGCCTCTTTGGGCCGCAGCTGATCGATCAGTTTGAGCGAAGGGAGATGGCCATCTTAGAAAAGGGGTTAATAGATGAAGAGTCAATTCCCACTGCTCTCTCCCATCAAATCAAAATATTTAATGAACAGCCACCTGTTGAGTTCTTTCAAGGGATCTCTTTTGCACTAAAGCAGTACCCTTTTGAATTCCTCTGTATCGCATTAAATATCACTGTGCCGTTTCTCATTCTCCTTTCAGTAGAGGGGGCCACAACAGCTCTCATCCTTCTACCTCTGACAACGCTTCTTATCCCCCCTTTAGGCCCTCCGATGAAACCAACGCGCCTCGAAGCTCTTCTACCGACAGAGAGCGCTCTCATTACAAGGTATGGTGTGGATGACACAGAGGCGGGGCTAAAAATGGCCTTTAACAGCTTTTTAGAAGAGACATATCAGGGGGAAAAGTCGCGCTTTATTCAGGATCTCTTATCAGCGAAAATTGACGACTATTTAGAGAAAGATAGAAGCGCTCTCCTCTTTCCTAACTTACTTAAACTCTTTTGGATTTGGCAACTCGTTTTAGCTGTCTCTTTTTTTCGGTTGCAGCGCTTTTGGTGGTTTCAGCGCGCCGCTTGAGAGGATTTCACCTAAAGCCTCATAACCTATCTCTTCAATAAAAGAGAAATTCTCCTCCAGAGAGAAGAAAAGATGCTCTTTAGCCCGATGAGCCAACTTGTCATGAGGTGTGCGGTATTTGCTCTCCCTCAAAGCATAAATATGGGGAAATTCGAGCTCATGAGTTGGAAGCCAAAAATGTGTAGTTCGAAACTCGTAATCACCTAATGCATTCCATTTATCATGAATCATGTGATAGAAGAGCGGCTCACCCTCAAAGTCTCTTTGTAAAAACCCAGCAAAATGCATCGACCTATCTGGATATTTTTCTAGAAAAAAGAGCGATTCGGCCGTAAGACCAAGACCTGGAAAGTAGCTGTTCATGTGAAAGGGCTGTCCCGCTGCTTTCCAAGCTAAAAAGAAGGTATCTTTGTCGCCCAAAAGGATGTGGTAGAAAAATGAGCTATGCTGATTCATATAGAGTGTCAGCTGCAAAGGTCGCCAGCAGATGCGCTTATTGATCACCAGCTGACCACTCTCTTGCGCTGTTATCTGCTGTTTTGGCAGACCAAGAATATTCCAAACTATATTGTCCTCTTGGAGAACATACAGATCGGGCCAAAAGAGAGCTCCTCTTTCATTATAACGTGGATCCTCGAAGAGGAATGAGGGGTCTCGAAGTGCAGTGTTATCCGCGTCGATTAAGATCACCTCTTCAAAACTTGAGGCAATGAGTGAGAGTGGCTTAACCATGTAAGAGCGGATCGGAAAATTGAATTTTTCAGTGATGTCGTGACAGCTCGCGCCGAGTTTAGTAAAGAGCTCACGCCAGCGATCATTGATCTCCTCCTCACCGATATACCAGATCTCAACAGGGAGGGTACAGTTGAGGTGTCGTAAAATTTTTAAGCCTACAACAGCGTTGGTCAGATAGAGATCGCCTCCGGCGGCAATGACGATCCCACGGCCGCTAAACTGCTGCGCCGGATAGATGGGGTAACTATTGATGAGCTTTTTAGACTCTTTTTGATAGATAAGAGGTGTTCTCTCCACTCCTCTTGCCGAAGCTACCATCGTCATAAAGAGAAGAAATGAGAAGATCTTTCGCATTACATAAAATTTAAGAGCGGGTCAACGAGGAGGTAGGCGGCCAGACCGGCAGCATATCCTAAGGCTGCCGAAAAAGTGACCTTCTTAAAGTACCAAAAGAAATCGACCTTTTCGATACCCATAAAGACTACCCCGGCCGCCGATCCGATGATCAACATGCTACCGCCTGTTCCTGCGCAGAAGGCGATCAGCTCCCAAAAGGGGCTATCAGGTGGATGCATCGAAAAGTCATACATTCCCATAGCAGCGGCCACAAGGGGGACATTATCCACAATGGCGCTAAGCACACCGATCAGGGCAGCAATAACTGCGTGGTTTGCAATGGTCTCATTAAGTAAAAGAGCAAAATTTGAGAGAATGTTAGCCTCATCTAAGGCCCCAACCGCTAACAATACTCCAAGGAAAAAGAGTACGGAAGAGAGGTCGATGCTTCGAATGATGTGGGTAACGCGTAAGTGGCCGCGCTCTTTATGAGGAAAGTGGGCGATATCAGTATAGGCCCAAAGCAGGCTTAAGCCAAAGAGAGCCCCCATAAAGGGAGGCAGACCTGTTAAGGTTTTGAATATTGGAATGAAGATCAAAGCACCTATTCCAATGAAGAGGATCGTTTTTGCGTGCGGCTCTGCCCCAGGCTGCTCCTCTTGGAGTCCGCTCTCTAGCCGACCTTCCACCTGCCTGGTGAGGAAGAGAAAGCTAACAGCCATGCAGACAACACTGGGTATAAACAGGTTAGTGATAATGTTAGCTGCTGAGAGCTGCCCGCCGATCCAGAGCATCGTTGTGGTTACATCCCCAATGGGCGTCCATGCCCCCCCGGCGTTGGCGGCAATCACCACACCACTTCCGATTATCCAACGATCTATGCGGTGCGGAACTACCTTAGCGACCAAAGTAACCATGACAATCGTTGTGGTGAGATTGTCCAAAATAGCTGAGAGAAAGAAGGTTAGGATACCCACAATCCAAAAGTAGCGGCGCTTTCCATCAACCTTCATCAACCGACTGACAAAGCCAAATCCCTGATGCGCTGCAATGATCTCAACGATCGTTAACGCCGCAATCAAGAAGAGCACCACCTGTGTAATCTCAGATAGCTGTTCTCGCAAAAAACTGAGATGGCTACTAAAGGGAGCATGCGGGCTAGCAAAGACGATTGCCCACATAACGACCGCCGTCAGCAGGGCGCTAGTCGCCTTGTTGATGTGGATCTTGTGTTCAAAAATAATGAGACAATATCCAATCACAAAGGTAATTAATATTGCCCAGGTGGCAGGTGTGAGAGCTTCTAACATAATCACGAAACAGTTTACTGCCTCTTACACCATTAATGCAATTCTCTTTTTTCCCCTCTTATAGTATAAAAATATTTATGAGATATCTCCTTCTACCCATCGCTCTCGTTGTTTCGGCCTGCCAACAGCCCCATTTTGAGTGTGAACCGGGCGTTGAAGAGATCGTCACCCATCAGCTCTGCCTCTTTGATCTCATCGATCACGAACTATCAGCACCTCTAACAATTGAAAGCGCCTCTCTCATTGCCCTCATCCAAAGTGCCAAGATTCAGGCGCTCTATAGCGAAGTGGGCATCTCACAAGCCGAAAGCTTTGAGGCGACGCTTTTTAACAACCCGATCCTTGGTGGGGCACTACGCTTTCCCAATAGTTCTGGACCTCTAAACAGCGAGGCGACACTACTCGCTAGCCTTCTTGATCCTTTGATCGCTCCCAAAAAGCGCGCCGCCTTCGAATCAAAAATCGAAAGTGTGCGCCTAAACGCGGCAAGCGAAGTTCTCTATCATCTCTTCATGATTCAAGAAAAGATTATCCTACTCTCAAGTAAAAAAACGCTCTACGCCATCCAGCAGAAGCTCTCCACACTCGCCGACTGCGCCGAAGAGATCGCCTATGCGCAGCTTGAATCGCAAAATATCGATGATGTCTCCTATGACGCCCATATGCTGCGGCACTTACGCGAAGTCAATGAGCTGACCCAGCTAGAAATTGAGATTGCAGAGCTCACTGAAGATCTCAATGCTCTGATGGGCTTTGACGGAGGCAGCCGCTGCTGGTCAGTTGCCGAAGAGCTTCCCACACCTCAAGAGCCTCACTACTGTCTAGAAGACTTGCAAAACCGTGCAATCAATGAACGTCTCGACCTACAGGCGCTCGCCTTTCAATTAGAGAGTGAGCAACGCAAAACCTCCTATAGCAACTGGTGGGCCCACACAAATCTCTATTTGGGCCCCTCTGTTGAAAATGACAGTGACGGCATCTTAAATCTCGGCGCCGAAGGGGCTCTCACCCTGCCAATCTTCAACTGGGGTCAGGGCGAAAGAGCCATCATCTACGCCAACAGACAGAAGATGCTCTATGAGATGAGTAATCTTGAGACAGAAATATCAACAGAAACTGCTTCCCAGCTCGAGCAGCTAAAAAGATCCTACGAACTCTTCTTTTCTCACGACCGGGAGATCCTGCCTCTACAGGAGAGGAGGTTTAAGGAGGCCTTCACACGTTATAACAGTATGCTCTTCGACCTCTTTGAGCTTCTATCAATTAAAGCTGATCTAATGAAAGAGGAGATGGAATTGATCAATGCACGAGCGCAATTTTGGCTAACCTATATTGCACTGGAAAAAAGTATTGGAGGGGTCTTGCCATGTGGCGATTATTAGTCCTCCTTCCTCTTTTAACCTCCTTTACCCCTGTTGAGGTCCCCAACGGCATAAAACTTCCCTACGAGGTGGAGGGTGAGACAAAGGTCTTTCATCTCATAGCCGAACCCGTCCAATGGGAAATTGGGCCTAACCTCATCCTCAACTGCTGGGGCTATAACGGCATCGTCCCCGGCCCCCTCATCGAAGCTGAGGAGGGTGATCATGTCCGCATTTTAGTGACCAACAAACTTCCCGAACCAACAACTGTCCATTGGCATGGCCTCATCCTACCCTCCGGCATGGATGGTGTGACAGGCCTTAACCAGCCCCCCATCCCCTCGGGTGAAACCTTCCAGTATGAATTTACCCTCAAGCAGAGCGGCACCTATATGTACCATTCCCACTATGATGAGATGGTTCAGATCGGCATGGGGATGCATGGCTTCTTTATTATTCACCCCAAAGAGCCTATAGTTGAAGTAGATCGCGACTACGCCATCATGCTCTCAATGTTTTCTGTCGCTCCGGGAACGGCCAATCCCGACCCCATTTCAAATGATTTCAACTATTTCACATATAATGGAACTGTCTGGCCCACCACGGAAAGCTTAATTGCCCGAGAGGGTGAGAAAATTCGCATCCGCTTTGGCAACCTTAGCATGGATAGCCACCCCATCCATATCCATGGCCATGAATTCACCGTCGTCGCCAAAGGTGCTAGACGTTTGAACCCCTCAGCCCAGTATGATGTAGTCACCGTTGATGTCCCAACAGGAAATACGCGCGATATCGAGATGATCGCCGCCTATCCCGGTGACTGGGCAATGCACTGCCATAAGTCACACCATGTGATGAATGGTATGATCCATGAGCTAACAAACCTCATCGATGTCAAAATTCCCGAAGCGACCATCAAGAAGCTACAAGAGCTGATCCCCGGCTTCATGCCTATGGGCATCCATGGAATGGGACAGATGTATGACCACCACCACCACCCCCTTCCTCCCAATACGGTCCCCTTCGGCAGCCCCGGTCCTTTCGGCATTATCGAAATGTCCGGCATGTTTAGCGTGATCAAAATTCGAAGACAGGGCGAAAGCTTCGAGGGATGGTATAAAAATCCAGAAGGGACTGTGGCTAGCCCAGTTTCCAGATCAGAGGAATGAGAAGGGTTCCTAAAAGCCAACAGAGAAAGTCCATCGGCAGACCGATTTTAAGATAGTCTTTGAAACGATAACCACCTGGGCCATAGACAATCAGATGGGTCTGATAACCAGTAGGAAGCGCATAACTTGAGGAGCCGGCTACGGCAACGGCGACCCCAACGGTCTTGATTGCCTCCAGTGAATTGTAACCCGCCAACTCCACAGCCTCAAGCGCCAGAGGAAAGATCAGCAATACGGCTGCGGCATTG
>JAJFMK010000104.1 GCA_021772215.1 Chlamydiota bacterium
GGGATACGCTAGCATATACAAGCTCCCTTATAGGTGGAGGAACCCTCCCAAGCTGGCTTCTATTTAATAATAGTACGTTAAGTTTCACAGGAGTTCCCCAATCGGGAAATCAGGGGGTATATCCCTTAAATGTCATGGTCAATGATGGTTTTGGAGGACTAGGAGCAGCTAATTTCACTCTAACAGTTGAAAACCGCAATCCGGTCAAAGTTAGTTTTCCTAATGAAGAGTGGAAAAATGAAGGGGAGGCCTTTAGTGCAACTTGGAACGCTGCTGGGTTTATTGATCCAGACGGAGACCCATTGACATATAGTGTGCAAGGGTTGGCCAACTGGATGGGATTTGATCCCGTGACAATGACATTATCTGGAATAGTTCCGCAAGGAGAACCGGCCCCCACCCCTCTCACAATCACAGCCCAGGATCCGTATTCTGGCAGCGCAAATACTGTGGTCAACTTCTACCCCAATCACCAACCAGTGGTTGTGCAAACTGTTAACAATCAACAGGCGTTTGTAAACAATCCTTTTCTTTACACCTTTGATACAGGTCTTTTTAACGATTCAGATGGACACTCTTTATCCTATAGTGCAGTAGAAAGCGGAAATACGACCTTACCATCATGGTTGACTCTTAACAGTAGCCTACGTTCTTTCATTGGAACGCCGCAAGAAGGTGATAAAGGGATCACATTTATTGAACTGAAGGCAAGCGATCCATATGGCGGCGAAGCAAGCACTATTTTTGGATTAACTGTATCTGCTCAAGCTATTGGAAATCGCTCTCCGCAGATAACAACGGAGATCCCCGATCTAACAGCACAAACTAATGTGCTGTTCCAATATACATTGAACCCACTGACATTCACCGATCCAGATGGTGATGCCCTTGGTTATAGCTCTGTATTAGAGGGAGGCGCAGCCTTGCCAGGCTGGCTTGTCTTTGATGGAGATACTCAAACATTTTCAGGAATTCCTTCAGATCCTTCTGTTCTTAGGATCTCGGTGCGCGCCGATGATGGAAGCGGAGGAAACGAGCTTGACACCTTCACATTGATTATCGAAGATAGTCGCAACTTCGCCCCTGTCGTTGCGAATATATTGTCTAATCAGATTGCCCAAGTTGGGCAGCCTTTTCGATTTACTGTTCCTGACACGACATTTGAAGATCCTAACAATGACCCCCTGACATATCGCACTCAGAGCCTTGGAGGAAAGCCTCTCCCTAAATGGCTTAGTTTCGATCCAAAAGAGCGAACATTTTCTGGTAAACCCAGTAGAGAAGACACGGGCAACTTTAACGACAAAACTCACTCTATACAGGTTATAGCTAGTGATGGAACAGAAGATGCTGAAGCCACCTTTAGCTTGAGTGTACAGGGAACTTCCAATGCTGAGCTAGCAGCTAGTATTGCAGGCCCTCTTGCTGCTATAGCAGGCCTTGCCTTAGCTTGGTACGAAAAAAGAGGGCTGCTTTTAAATCCCTTGAATCACAAAAAGGTCAACAAAGGTGTTCAAACGCTCAGCATAGGAGAAAGCTACCAACGGTCAATAGAGGTAACGGCTGATAAAATTGTTCGCATCCAAGCTTTTAAAGGTTCTGAAGTAGCCTGTGGACTCCCTTTACCCAAATCTCTACAGAAAAAAACTCCTTTTAGCTGCTTAGTTTCCGATAAACCAATTGCAGGTGGAGCTTTACTGCCTGACTGGCTAGTCTATAAAGCTGGAAAAAACATACTTTCAAGCGAACAGGGACCCCAAGAGGGTGACGATGGTATATACATTATAAGAACTTATGGGCAAGGTGAGGTCGTATTAGAAGAGAGAACCCTTTTAGTTGGTGACGTCAACGACCTGGACAAACAGATGGGGACACCTCTGAAGCAGAAAAAAAGCGCTGGAGTCGAGCTGGAAGCTGTGTAGAAGCCACTAAGCAATTTGATCGCAGACAGCCTAAAATACTCTTCACTGTTTTCAAAAATTATGAACATAGTGAACTGATGTAACGCGTCCCGTTATTTGGTTCTGCTACTTTTCTAGAAATTCTTTGCAGTAGTCGACTGTTCCATAGTGTCCTGTACTGATAAGTTGCAACGAACTGCCCGGCAGCTGCTCATGAAGATGGTGAGCTGCGCTTACTGGAACCACCTCATCAAGGGTCCCATGATAGATCAGCTTCTCCTGACTTGCTGGAAAAGCTGTGACGTCAAATGGATCCTCTAATTTAGCAAGGTCCTCTAAGAGACGCGCTGCATTTAGCCTATCTGCCGAACCATTATAGCCGCATAAATGATAGAAATCTGCCAAAACCTCAGCAGGTTTACTCTCCATCTTGCGCTGCATCTGTAAAAGGAGTTTTTGTCGCCTTCGATCGCCATAGGTAAAGTCCAAAAATGAGGAGAGAAATATAATTCGTTTGGCTTTTTTTAGTTGTTCTAAGGGAACAAAGTAGAGGCCCATTGAGTGGACAACGATGGTCTCAAAAAGGCCATTTAGCTCCCTTGGAGAGGCAAAATAGCCGCGATCATACACCTCCCCCACCTCACTCCAAACAGCGGAGGAAAAGCCCCATCCGTGGTATAGAGCAAGCTCATTAGACAAAAAGTTCTGTCCTCAACCTTTCTGAACTCTCACGTGTAAACGGCCCTACCTTGACGACGATTTTTTCTTTCTCAGAATCTGTGAGAAAGCGGTCAATGAAGCTCTTATGATTTAAATAGACATCGAACGCATCTTTCCATAATTCGTTGGCCATATAGAGACGGTAAATACTTAAACAGGTCGCTGCGCTTAGTAAATGGTCGGGAAGCGCACTATAGAGCTTTCTTAGTGGTTGGATCTGCTTCATTCCTGCTAGCGATTCGATAAGAAGTTGAATCAAAACAAGCGGTGGATTGAATCGATTCTCGATGCAGCGATTCAGCTCCTCAATTAACCTTTTAGAGGAGATCGCTCCATCTTCAATATGGGCTAAGCGATCTTCAGGATAATCCTTTTTTAAAGACTTCAACCCTTCGAAATTAATTTTAGGTAAATTGAAAGGAACCACCCTTCTACCACGAAAAAAACTCTCGTCGACAACTATTTCTCTTAAAAACGGTCTTAAGTCGGAAAGGCTTTTTCCTCTTTTTTTAAATTCTGTCTGAGGATGGAACTGGACTCGTCTAGGATCCTGCGGTGATTCGCCACGATTAACTTGTTTAACAGACATAGCCGTAACTTAATTAAATTTTTTATTATGATTTAGTTTGACCAACAAAAATCAGAGTAAGATCTTTACCTCTGAATTATAATCATGAGGGAAAAATC
>JAJFMK010000105.1 GCA_021772215.1 Chlamydiota bacterium
CTCTTTTCGCTAACCAATGTTTTGGAGTGCTGTATCAAGATTGTTGGCCATTTTTCTTCTCCTTTTAAAGATGAGAGATGCAAAAACGTATTTTGAACCATTGTTGTATTTTTAAAAATGATTTTCTCTAAGTTTTTGGAATTTGCAAGTTAGTCTACTGTTGACAGTAGGGGGTCTGCAAAAGCCGAAAAGTATGATAGAAAGGGTGAGGAAGCGGCCCTCAGGAGTTGTTAAGTGTCTCCTCTAGTATTGTCTGTCTCACTCAATAGGTTTTAATTTCTCTTCAGCAAAACGGCGGCGAATTGACTGTTCCTGACCTGAAGAGCAAAAGCTTAGATTCTGTGTAAGGTTTAGACCATTTTTAAAAAAGTTAATCCATTTGGGCGAAGGGAGCTCTGTTTCAATGGTTTGTTGAGCAACTTCTATAATTTTTCGATTACTTGCCTCAAGGATCTCTGTCTTCTTGGTTCCTTTGATTGTTTTTAATTCCTTGTTGAGTTGTCCTTGTACCAAGTTGTTTAAGGAAAAATTATATAAAGATGAGAAAAGTTTGACAATCCTGGAATCTGGCTTTTCTAGGCATTGAACATCTTGCTGAACGCGAAATTTTGCAGCTTTAAATAGAGGTAAGGTTATTTGACAAACAGTCTCTTCTGTGGGGTTAGCACTGAATTCTTTTAATCCCTCTTCGTATAGCAAAAGGGCATGGAGTTGGGGATGTTTTTCTTTTAACCAATCTAGAGGGGACGAATGGTTTGCTATAATTGTTCTGTAATCCCCTTTACGCAAAAGCTCTTCAAACTCTTCAGGGGTCCATGTTGACGTTGCAGCACTAGACATTGATTCTTCGATATATCTTTCAGCAATTTTCCCCGCTTGAGAAACTGCACTGCGAAGCTTTTCTGTCATGTTTGGCGAGCTATCCTCATCATCTTGGTACATCTCATCTGGGTTTGAGGCGAAATTTCTTCGTTGTTCTTGCCATACTTCATTGGGGAGAAAGGTAACTTCACTGTCGAAATTTCTTACCCACTCTGGAGACGGGAGATCTACTTGAGAGCTATTTGTAATCGTTTGTTGAATATCTATGTTGTCCCTATCTAGTTCAAGGTCGACCAAATCTTGATCCAATAGACTTTTCGCATACATTTGTAAGGACTCTGAGTAAAAATCGTTGAGAAGTTGGGCAGTCATTTTTCCTTTTCTTCTGTCAGCCGGTGATAAACAAGCTATGTCCTGTTCAATGCGAAATTTTCCAGCTTTAAATAGAGGTAAAGTGACAGTATTCAACGTTTCCACTTCAGGCTTGTTGAGGAACTCTATCAATCCCTGTTCGTAAAGCAGTAGTCCGTGGAGTTGAGTATTTTTGTCCTTTAACCAAGAGAGACTTTTTTCGCGATGTCGCTCACTTCGTACGGTTTCAATAATGGCTTTGTAGTCCTGTGTTCTAAGAGCTTCTTCGACTTCTTGCGGATTTTGTAAACCGTTTCCCTGTAAACCGATCTGACCGATAAATTCACAAATAAGCCTTTTTAGTTGTTGGGCTATGCTAGAGAGTTTATCGTCATAGGATTGAAAATCTCTTTGAAAGGCTTGCATCCTTGCTTCATGTTCTAACTGATTATTAAGTAGCTCAATCTCTACAGCCAACGAATTTGCGAAAAGGGGGCATGCGGCTAGAATGTCGATCTCATTTCTAAATAAACCAAGTTGCCCGAGCATAGAACTAACTTCGTTAAGAGCTAAGGACAGGTTCCTAAAAACATCATGCAACCGTTCCATATTTTTAATTTCGTCGGTTGAAGTCCAGGCATCGATTAACTCCATATAGCGTATGCTAAGTAGAAAAAAATCAACTATAAGCCGCCATAGTTTTTGACCGATCATTTTTGCTGAATTGGTGAAAGAGAGATTCCTTAGATCAGATGTGTCTACGAGCTTTTGATAGGCTTCAGAACATTTTTTGCCCTGTTCAACGCAGAAGTGTAGTTTTGCAGCGATTTCAATGGTCCGCGTTGTGGCGCTGACAATACTAAAATTTGCGACAGTCATCACGGCTCCAGAAAAGATGAATGAACTGTAATCACCACCTTTCAATCGCTCAACATTTACCGTGCCATAACGCCAAAGGAAACGGATCCTTTGATAACACGTGAAGCATGTCCATATGGGCAGAGGAGCGCCTACCGTTTTTTGAAGATAGTCTTCAACTCTTGACATTGGAAACATGGTCTTACTCCTTGTTCATCTGTGAGTATCAGATTATGTCAAATAGAATTTATGATGAATGTTTTTTTAAGGCTTTCTTGGCGTCAATTCCTTTTCACATAGATTTGCAAATTCCTTCGCCTTCGGTGGATCGCGGAAATACTCGGCGTCGAAGGAGGCGGGCAGCGACGAAACGTTTCTGTTAATCGTCTCTAAACCCTTCTCATATTTTCTCGGGTCCTTTGCAGAATTGATCACTTTAATTTCTCTTCAGCAAACGCTAGAGAATTGGCTGTTCCTGTTTTTATTTCTTGTTATCAGTCCAAAA
>JAJFMK010000106.1 GCA_021772215.1 Chlamydiota bacterium
CTGTTTCCGAGAGTTTTTGAGCTCTGGGAACTCGGCAGATGACATAGGCTGCGGAACTATTTGGGTATTCTTTAATAAAAGTGTGGAGATGTCTGGCGTCTTGGCAAGTAGGATTTTTTGACCATTTGGCTTCGATAGGAATGTAGCGGTTTTCTCTTTCTACAACCCAGTCTATTTCAGCGCCACTTTGGTCTCTCCAAAAGCGAAGAGATCCTTTTTTAGGAACTGTTCTCATCAACCTGAGAAGCTCAAGGCCGACCCACTGTTCAAATAAATAGCCCATATACTTTTCAGGTATATTTCGGCCTTCACCGGCAGCTAGGCGACGAACACCTAAATCATAAATTAAAAATTTAGGAGATTTGATTAGTTTTTTTCGCGTACGGGATTTGGATAGCGCTTCAACTCTCTCGGCTACGAGGCAATCACGCAAAATTTGGTAATACTCGTTGATTGTTGGGTTTGAAACCCCGATATCTTGGGAGATCTTATTAAGATTGCTGATAGATCCCGATTCCATGGCTGCTAACTTCAAAAAGTTACTGAACGCACCAATATTTCTCACAAGGGCTTCGGAACGTATCTCCTCTTCCAAATATGTAGTCACATAAGAAAATAGATCTTCTTCCCTATTTTCTATCGAAGTTTCTGTGATAATTTGGGGGAGTGAGCCATCGAGGAGTAGCTCTTCAATTGGAGGTAGAAGCTCTCCCATCTCGCAAACTAGTAATGGATCCATATGTAATACGATGACACGACCTGGTAAAAGGTTAGCATCCCCCTCACGTCTTAATTTCCTTGCAGAGGAACCAGTTAAAATGAATTGCCCGGTAGATGAATCGATAAGATATTGAACAGCATCAAGTAGAGGAATCACTTTTTGGACCTCATCAATAATAACTAAGGGGTGAGGTGAGTCCAACTTCTCCACTTCTCGAATTAGTCGACCTGGATCTCTTTCATAGGCCTGACGTACCGAAGGGTTAGCCAAATTGATATAAAGATCAGATTTGAGGTTTTTAACTAAGGTAGTTTTCCCTGTCTGCCTGGGTCCGAGGAGTAAAATACTTTTTTTTCTTGCTAAAGCTCTTTTAAGACGGCCTTCTATCTTCCTTATAATAAACATGATACGCCATGGTTGGTGTTTTTTAAAGCTCGCTTTAAATATACCAGGTATTTTTAAAGTGGGTCAACCCTATTCGAGAGTGAAGTCGGGGGTGACGTCGAGAGCGGGCGAAAGTTTGGCGCGGAGGGTCTGCTGGATGTAGGAGAGGGTGGCGCCGGTGGAGGAGTAGCAGCTGGTGCAGGCGCCGCTGTAGGAGATGATGACCTGGTTGTCGACGAGGTTGATTACCTCGACGCCGCCGGCATCTAGGGAGATGTAGGGGCGGATGTCCTGGTTGAGGATCTCTTCGATGAGAGAGAGTTTTTGTTGGACATTGAGGGCCTCGAAGCCGGGATAACCACCCTCCGGGACATCGCCGATGTCGGTTGGAGCGGGCGGGGCGGCGTAGGCTGTGGGTAGAGGGATATCACCGCACATCTCAGCTGCCTGGTCGATCGCGTCGATGACGAGATTGAGATGGGGATAGGTTTCGTTAGGGAAGGCGAAGGAGCTGCCTTTGTCGCGCGCTTCGCGATCGATCAGCTCGGCGGAGATGCGCTTTGCCTGGTCGTAGTTTTTGCCTATCAGAAGTTCGGTGGCAAACTCGGCAGCGCCGATCAGTGCCGACTGGCCAAAAGTCTGGTAGGTGGCGTCGACGATGGTGCCATCTTCGGGGTCGACGATCCAGGTCAGTTCGATGTAGTTGCTATCATCGATGGCGCCGGCGTTTCCTCTGGCGAAGCGCATGCCCCTTTTCTTCGTATCCTCTTCAGTGAAGCGGCCATAGAGGCGCGGCGAGAGAATACGCTTGATCAGCTTCTTACTATACCTATGCCAAGGAAACGGTTTTAACATTGGCATTCCTGGGAGAGAGGTTTGAGGCGACTGACGCAATTGTTTACGATTGTTGCTGCCTCTTCGATCTCCTCATCGGTTGTGTGCTTTGAGAGGGAGAAGCTCACCGCGCAGTTTGAGATGCTAGGCTCATGATGCGTCGCTTCAAGAAGGTGGCCGATCTGCTGAAAGAGGCCGCCACCGATGGAGGCCATGACACCCTCTTGCGTCAAGGCAAAGAGAAGCGCTTCCGAGGTCACACCGGGAAAGGCGATGACGCTGGTGGTGCTGTTGCGCGCAGCTTTAAAGAGCACCTCTCCATCGGTGATCATCTCTTCAAATGCGCTGCGCAGCCTTGTGCCTTCCAGCTGTAGCTGGCTGCTCTCTTCGAGAGCTCTTTTTAACGCTTTTGCCAGCAGGTTGAGCTGGGCGGCGTCAACAACACCTAGCGAGGAGGGCTCAGCGCCGAAGGTAGGCGCATTAAAGGGAAGACCCTCTCTCACATAGAGGCAGCAGCTCGAAGGTAGGGCGCCGATCGTCTCTCCTGAGAAGGTGGCGAAGTCAACGCCGGAATTTTTGAGGTCGATCTCCACTTTTCCAAGCGCGTGTGTCAAATCGAGATGGAGCAGCACGCCGCGCTCTTTGCAAAGCTCAGAGATCTCCTCCAAAGGCTGGATTGTACCTGTGAGGCCATTGACTAAAGAGAGGGTTAAGAGAGCGGTTCTTGGTGTCAGCCCTTCGGTTAAGGTCTCTTTCGTGAGTGTTCCTTTGCTATCGACAGATAGAAGGTTGCTGACGCAGCCCATCTCTTCTAGCTTGGTCAACGAAAAGAGCTGCGGCGCCTCTTCGATCTGTGTGGAGAGGTAGTGGTTCTTGCCATACTCTTTGGTGATTTCGAAAAAGGTAGACCAGATAACCGCATTAATCGCTTGAGGGCGCGACGAAGAGTAGATAAGCCGATCTTTGGAGTTGGCGCCCAATAGTGATTTAATCTGTTCAAATGCCTCGTTGGCTAAAGAGACGTTCTGCTGTCCTAAAAGATAGGGAGAGAGCGCCGAGGCGTAGCTATCCTGATAGAGAGAGGCCATCTCTTTGATGAGATCGGCGTCAGGTTTGACTCTAGTGGCGTTATCTAGGTATGGCATCGAGCTTCTTTAAAGAGTCGTTCTCAAAAGCGTAGAGGATTGGCTCTCCGGTCGGAATCTCCAAAGATACCACCTCCTCTTCGGAGAGATCGTCGAGCTCCATGATGATGGAGCGTAAAGAATTTCCATGAGCCGAGATGAAGATGTTTTTGCCCATCCGCAGCTTCGGTAGGATCTCCAGATCAAAATAGGGGAGCGTTCGCTCGGCGGTCATCTTCAAGCTCTCGCCGCCCGGCGGTGGTATGTCATAGCTGCGGCGCCAGATCTGCACCTGCTCGTCACCATACTTCTCCCGCATCTGCTGTTTGTTGTTTCCCTGCAGCTCGCCATAGTAGCGCTCATTCAGCTCCCAAGCGGCGTATACAGGAAGAATCTCTTTCTCAGAGTAGATTTTCCCCCACTCACCGATCTTTTCCTCGTTCGGGTGCATCAAGACCGGCGTCTTTCCCTCATCATGCTTCGACAGCGCTAAGAAGGCGGTCATCTCCGCCCGTGTCAGCTTGCTGATGTAGACCAGATCGATCGGCAGGTGGGCGATTTTTTCGCCTCCCTTCAGTGCCTCCTCAATCCCCTTCGGTGATAGAGGCACATCGACCCACCCTGTAAAGAGGTTGGCTCTATTCCAGAGCGACTCCCCATGTCTCATCAAAATCAAATAGCTCATAAAAGCCAGTATAGCGCCCCTAAACGTTCCTGTAAACCGCTCGCGCTAAATATGTAAAAAATTAATTTAAAATTAATCCCAGGTTGAACTCATCTTAACTTCAAGGAGTTACGATAGAGGTGAAGTGGGAGATAGAGAGGTGTAAAAATGATTGGTACTGTACCAGGTGGCGGAGATCGTATCGGTGTCAACATCCCTGGAGGCGAGCTACATATTAAACCGGGCACGAAGGGCGAGGCTAAGGGTTATGTTTTTGGGAAAAATGGCCTTGAATCCTCGCCAATGTCTGAGCAGGCTCGTCAGCTGGATAAGAGTCATGGACGAGGGATGCGTTACATGCTGGCTGGGGCTGCTGCTTTATTGGGTGGAGCAGCCGTTATATTTTCAGGAGGATTGGCGCTACCCGTCGTTGGAGCCTTAGGTGCAAAATGTTTAGCTGGGGCTGGGGTGTGCGGAATGGTTAAAGGAGCAAAGGATACTCATAAAGCGGAAGATGAGAGATTAGATCGAAGAGAAACGGCTAAAGATCTCCATAAAACCTTTAACGAAGCTCTAAAGGTAAAAAGTGATTTTATACAGAAAAGGGAGAGTGGAAGATCCCAAGCGGCTAAGAAGGCAAAGCTACATCTATTAGCCCTAGACCCAAAAAATAAGTCAATAGTAGATGAGTGGCATCAAAACTATGACAAAGAGACGGCGAAACAACTGAAAGAGGGTGGCTATAATGCAGCGGTTCAAGATGCAATGGATGAGATTGTGCAGCAAGAGACTCGATGGGGAAATAAATTGAAATGAAGATAGAAGAGTTTGCTAACAAGTCTAAAGAGCAGATCGGCGCCTTAGTTGATGAATACATCGCTAAAGAGGTGGGCAATGACCAT
>JAJFMK010000107.1 GCA_021772215.1 Chlamydiota bacterium
TTGCCACCACGGCTGCCGAGGGGGCTGTGGAGGCGGCGTGATTATCGTGGAGCGTCCCTACTGGCATGGGCCTCCACCCCCACCCCCCTACCCATATGGGCCTGGTCCCTACTGGGGTCATCCCTACTGGGCCCCTCCTCCCTACCCTTACGATCCCTACTACGATCCTTATGACGATTGCGGCGGCGGCTTCTATTTCCAGTGGAATTTTAGATAGAAGAATCCAATATCTTGTTTTTCGAATTTGGTGAATAATTAAAATTGTTATTTATCGCGATTTGTATTACGTATCACCAAGAAAATATTGGGAGATTTAAGTTATGGCGAGTGGTGTAGGTCCTGCCTTTGGTCCATTTGATAGTGCCCATTCAGCTTTTCAGCTAGCTCATCTTTTGCCTGAAAAAAGAGAATTTTTTGCCTATGCACCAGAAAAACTCGAATCTGCCCAAAAACTGACACAACACAAGTTCAACAAGCAAATAAAAGGGTTAATTAAGGGAGGAGATTGGAATGGGCTAATTTCACTATACAAAATGAATCGAGTTGAAAAGTGTCTTGTCCATGACCTATTGAAAAGTCTCTACTTGCAAGACATAATCACCATGGATGAGTTAGCAACAGCCTATTTTTTCCTATCTCCAGCCATTGTGGATGAGCAGTATGAAATTATTCCTTTTGAACACATAGAAAACGCTGCATTTAAGAAGCTTTTTGATGTAGCTGGACTGCCTAGCAACCTGATGTGCGCTCTACAGATGAACTTCGAAGATATGAGCAGAGCTTTAAAGGAACTTTTTGAGGGAGGAAAGCGTGAAAAAGAGCAGCCTATTGGAATTCATTTAGGAGACCAAACGCTCACGTTGGTTTCGGCCGGGCTTTGGAAAAAACAGTGTACATTAGGAAGTCAGTCTCCTCATTACACTTTAGGATTGGCGACAAGTCGCAAAGAGATGTTTCAGCGCATGAAGCAGGGTAAATCGGATGTGGCACTTTTTGACCCTGATCAAATTGACACTCCAATTCATGGCTTTGTAGCGTCTAGTGTACTTCCCTATTTTCACGACAGCTACCATGCCTATCGTCGAACAATTTACGAGTTGTGCAAAGATTTTGATCGTACACAATTATTTGAGCTTACACTTAAAATTGAAGAATTCCTAGGTTCTCTTCCCTCCTATGTAGAGAATTTAAAAAACCCTTTCATTGTTAAGTACCGCGGGTTTAAAAATAATAATGATCTAGTGCGCTATGTTTTAGAAAAAGTGTGTGATTCCATTGCTGATGGTTTAGGAGAAAAAATTATTAAGGATTGCAACTACCAAGCAGAAAAAGTCTTTGTTAAGCTTATAGAACTATTTTTTAATCAAGCGATAAATATTGGTCCTGTTGACTTTAAGCGATGTGATCTCAACGCGTGTTGTCGCGAATTAAATAGAGCTTTACAGCCATTAAAAAGCCCTTTGATCTTCAAAGGTAAACTGATTTCAATCGATGAGACAATAATATCTTAAGTATTCACTGAATAATTCAGGTGTAGTCGATTTCTTGATGATTTTGCCTCAATTTATTGAATTTTGTAAGTTCGCATACTGTTGACAGTAGGAGACTTACAATATTTGTGAAATTGAGGTGAAAGGGCAAGAAAGCGGCTCACATGAATTGTTCAGTCGCTCCTTAAACCCCTGATTTAGCCAAGATTTGATAGCAAGCAGGGATTTAAGCATCAAAAATAAATCTTCTTTTGCAATAGAGAAGTTTTGACAATTGCATGTAATTCATCTTTTTAATACTGTTTTTTTCATTTTATATATTTTCAATAAGTTAAAGTGAAAAATAATATGATAATTTATAGCATCTCATTCTAATACAACTAGCGCGATAATATATAATCAGAGCTATACCTGTTCAAAAGTTCCCGGCGCTGTAATCTACAAGAGCGAAGGGAGGGAAGAGTTTAAAATGAAGCTTCAAGGGATGGATAAGCTTGTGACTCTTTTTAGGCAGAGAGTGAGCGATCAGCTGCCACCTGTAGTAATTGATATTCCAAATTGGGGCAGCGCTCAAATTCACGTTACCAGAGCTACAACGTCCCTATTACCCAAGGCCGGAGCAGAGTTCTCCACAAACATTTCCGCCATATCAACCACAACCAGGATTTAGACCTACGCCTCAACTTCGACCCGAATTTAGACCTGCACCAAATATGACACCTATGATGCCGACTCCATCACAACCAAGACAGCCGGGCCCATCAGAGATTCAACCGTCACAGCCTGGGCGAAACATCTTCAAATAGGAGATATTTATGAAAAAGCTCTTCATTCTTATCATGTTTACCTGTTTGGTTTTTGGCTTAGAAGCTAGAAGACATTGCCACCACGGCTGCCGAGGGGGCTGTGGAGGCGGCGTGATTATCGTGGAGCGTCCCTACTGGCATGGGCCTCCACCCCCACCCCCCTACCCATATGGGCCTGGTCCCTACTGGGGTCATCCCTACTGG
>JAJFMK010000108.1 GCA_021772215.1 Chlamydiota bacterium
AAGGGCATTCAGAAGAATCAAGCCAAGTTCGATCAACTTTGGGCTACTCTCTCTTAAAATTTGGATTTGCTCTCCTTTGAAGCCCTTCTGTTCAAAAAGTGAACCTGGAATAAGGTTAGCGGCCAATTTTGTGCCCGCCCTTGCGGTGGAGCTTACCGTATCAGGATAGTTTCTCATTATCTCATGTGTCTGGTGACGCATCTGGTTAAGAAGCCAGCTTCCCCAAGAGAGCTCATCTCTTTCTCTTGTGGTTAAGGGAGAGAGACTCTTTGCTAAAGTCAAAAGTTCTCTTTGATAATGGTTTTCTGATCCTTGTGTGACAAAGATATCCGTCAGAAGATGTAGGAAGCGGCGGTTTTGAAGATACGCTCCTAGTTCAGGATAGATTCTTTGCGCCTCTTTGATCTCAGTAATGAGCGCTTTGAAGACCTGGCTCAAGGTCTGCTCCTGGTTAAAGCGGAGGAGATCGTAGACTAAAGGGGAGATCTCTTCGGTAAATAGGGTGCGTGTCGTTCCGGCAAGGGTGGAATTAATATTAGGAAAAATGACCTTTTCATAGAGAGGAAAGAGCTCGCGCAAGAGTTTTCGAGCGATATCTTGCTGCTTGGGATCATCAACAATATTGGTTGCAAGGTTTCGCAGGAAATCGCTTAGTAGAACTTTGGGATCTGATTTTAGTCTTTTCTGAAAAGCGGCAAGTCCCCTCGTTCGTTCTCTGTCTCGGCTTTGAGCTGAAATTCTCGCTTTGAATCGGACCAGATCTTGTGGATTGCGCACAGGCATATAGATCCTCTCAGTAATTTGATCGATGTTATTTTTTTCTAGGTTGTCAAAGCCTCCAGTTATCGGGCGCCATCCAATTGCAGAGGGGCCTATACTCTTCTGAATCATCAGAGATTGGACCTCTCCTTCGATATAATTTTGCATGACCTTTGCTGTCTCTTCATCAGGATCATCCCAGTCGAAATAGTTGTTCTCACTTTCACGAGCGAGTATCCCCCCTGTCTTAGCACTTTGGCAAACTTGCGAAACGAGGTTAGGGTCATATCCAAATTGGCAAAGGTTTTGGTATATAGGACGCAAAACTTCGGTTATTTCCTCTGGAGTCTGAAGAATTTCAGGGGGCTCCTCTTGAATAGTAGCTTGAGCTGTGGTGATGTGAAGTGCTAAGCAGAGCGGCTCGATGAAGGAGGAGCTCGCTTCATTTAATACCCTCTGAATGAACTGTGTTGAGAGAATCTGTTGGTTATTATCTTTATCTTTCATCAAGTCAATGAGGCGGCCATATTCGGCAATATCAATTCTTTCTTGCAGAGAAGGAAGCAGTCTGGTGAACAGGGTAAGGCCCTTTGTTTTTTCGCTAGCTCCTCCCAGATAACCAATGGTGGAAGCGGCAGCGTTGGCAAAGGAGTGAAAAGAGAGGGCATAGAGGGCTCCAGAAGTGCTATAATTTACCGCCCACTCACCCCAAGTTAGGTTTCCTCGGTTTTTGGTGAGAAGACCCGATAGGGCAATCAAGTTGGGCTGAATGTTTGTAAAGGCTTCAATAAGGATTCCAATAATAGGTCGTTCTAAGAGAAAATTTTCGCGATTAATATCTTGATTATTTGTTTGTGCTAATGCTGAGACCAGGCCATTGATCATCGCCTGAAGGGTCTCCTGGCGGTTGTTATTGAAGAGTTCATAGAAGAGCGGTGTCATCTCATCGGTAAAGATCGACTGAATAAGATCTGCACCCGTCTCTAGAAGAGCAGCAACGTTTTCTTCAGGCTTGTCGAAGAGCCCATTTAGTAGCTCTTTGACTTCCGCTTGATAGGGCCTGGAATAGGAGTCTTGCGCATAGATCTCTAAGATGAAATTAGTGAAGAGGTTTTTGACAAATTCTTTAGGATTCTCTTGGATACTTTGTTGCAGCTTCTCAACATCTTTTTTGGTCTCTGAAGCTTCTGGAATCTCAAGTCGCGCATTGACTCTATTCATAAAGTGTTCGAGTTCTGATGGAGTTCTATTTATCTGTCCAATTTCTTTAACAATCTTTTCTATTCTTTGAGGTTGTGGATTTTGAAGATGTTGTTCATTGACAAGAGTGATTTGGATCGCCAGTTCTATCTTTCGACGGATCTGATCTTTGGCTTGATTCACATGCCCAGTGAAGTCAACACCTACCGGCTCAGCATAGGATGCGGCGAGGTTTGCTTTATTAGCTTTTTCAAAATCTTCACTGGATAGGTTCTGGTTTGCAAATATTTCGGTAAAAACAAGATCAGGATTGTAACCAGTACCGATCAAGGAAAGAGCGATCGGAAGTAGAATATCTAACTCATCTTTGCTGTATTGGGGGTATGATTTACTAAGCTCTTTAAATATTTTGGTCGGTTGATCTTCTACTTTAGACTCACTTTGGGAAAATATGACAGACGCTAAGGTAGCTGTCGCTGCCGCAGCTCCAGAAAGAGCAGCTACGGGGTTATTACGAGCCCAATTGATTAAGGACGTTAGTTTATCTATTCTCATAATTATCATCTATAATATCTAAGATAATTATAATATATTTATATTAACTAAAAATTAAGATGTAAACTATTGATTGTTAACGGGTTTCCAGGCAAAAAGAGAGAGGCGGCCTAAGAGGAGGCCGATGACCACGCCTGAGACATGGGCCGTGTTGGCGATGCCGGGGCTGATCGGGAAATTGAAGAGAATTTCGGTGGCAAAGGAGATAGCCTGCAGGAGGGCGAGACCGAGGATGAAGATCCCCATAAAGGTGAAGAGGGCTGGCTGCACCTGGTAGCCCTCGAAGGGAGCGATGCGCTGCCTCATCCAGATGAAGCCAAAATAGGCGGTTAAGACCCCTGAATAGCCCAAGAAGTTGGGGCCGCTCATCAGATATTGGCAGCTGTTGGAGATGATACCGGCGGCGAGAATGAGAAGAAGGTAGCGAAAAATACCGATCTTTTTCTCGATCTGCCGGCCTAAGAAAGCGAGCCAGATCATGTTGAAGAAGAGGTGAAAGATGTCAAAATGCAGAAGGGCTGGTGTGAAACTGCGCCAAATCTCCCCTTCGCCTATTTTGGTAAAAAGCTCAGCTTCGGCGCTTTTAGGGAGTTTGTCTCCTCTGGCAAATGAGACGAGTACCGGATATATTCCCTCCCACATCGGTGTGGTGACAGCTCTATTCCAAAGTTCGACGCCTCTGGGAGGAAGGGAGCTTGGGTCGCGGAAAACTTCGGGGCCATAGAGAGTGTAGATCTCATCGACAAGTTGGTAGGGGAGTGGCCAGTCATAGAGAAGAGTCTGTTTGAGAGGCGCAGAGGTGAGCGGAACAGCAGCAATTGGGTTGGCTACCTCGTCGGGGTGGGCTGGGACGGTCCACTCGCAAATCGCAAAAATAACCACGCAAAGAGCGATGATCAGGGTTGAGAGCATACCAAACAGAGACTCATTTTTTTTGGCTTTGGGAGCTGGAGGCTTCTTTTCAAGCAAGATCTGATGGTCGATCTGTTTAGGAGGATTTTCTAGGAACTGTTGAGTGAGCTCTTTAGCTCGTTCGATATCCCCTTCGTTTA
Organism: Chlamydiota bacterium; assembly: GCA_021772215.1. Lineage (GTDB taxonomy): Bacteria > Chlamydiota > Chlamydiia > Chlamydiales > JAJFMK01 > JAJFMK01. The sequence continues at coordinate 3,567 of JAJFMK010000108.1, forward strand.
CAACCCAGATAAGACAGTCGTTGCCGCCATAATTCTCTGAGCCCCAGTCCTCATTTTTTGAGAGCTCAAGCTCATTTTTTACGCCGTTAGAGGTCAAAAAATGGGAGAGCGCCACCGCCCGGTTAGCCTCCAGGTTATGGTTGAGACGTCTCATCGATAAACTTTCAGAATGGTTTCAACAATTTGCGAGGTAGCAAGCTTGGGGATACGCTTGACAAGGTGGAGCAACCCGCCCCCTTCTCTTACGGTTGCGGCCTCGATGCACTCTTCGCCATACTCACTGCCATTGACATGGATGTTTGGTTGAATCAAAGCGAGCAGATCTTTTGGATCCGGCTCATCAAACCAGGTGACAAAGTCGACAAACTCTAAAGCCGAGATCAGTTCAATTCTCTCAGTTAAAGGGATAATCGGTTTTCCTTCGCCTTTGTATTGTCGGACGGACTTGTCGGAGTTGAGAGCCACGATCAGAGTGCCACCCAAGCTCTTCGCTTGGTGTATGATATAGAGATGACCGGCATGAAGAAGGTCGAAGGAGCCGTTGAGAGTGATAATGCGATGGCCATCCGCTTTGAACGCCTCAACTTTTGCTTTGAGGTTGTGCGGAGAGAGGATCTTCTTTTTGCAAACTTGTGACCAGGGTGTGCTTTCTTGAAGAGTCTCTTCACTCATACTGCTCATGCGTCTCCTCAGCTAGCGTTGGAAAGGCGATCCTAAAGACCTCATCGTAGGTCTCAACTAGATGGATCTCCAGCCCCTTTTTTATCTCGTCGGAGAGCTCGTCGATATCTCGCGCATTGCTCTTGGGGAAGATGAGTACTTCGAGGCCGGACCGCTTGGCGGCTACCAGTTTCTCTTTGAGTCCCCCGATGCCAAGAATTCGTCCCGTTAAGGTGATCTCTCCGGTCATTCCCAGGTTATCTAAAACAGGTGTATCCGTCAAAAGAGAAAGCAGAGCTGTCACCATTGTCACACCGGCTGAAGGACCATCTTTGGGTGTGGCCCCTTCGGGAATATGGATGTGCACCTGCCCTTTTTCAAAGAAGGTGTAGCCGGGAGCGAAGGTTTGGATGGCGCTGTTGAGGTAGCTCCAGGCGATCTCTGAGGACTCTTTCATCACCTGTCCCGCTTGACCTGTCAGCTTCATCTCTGTCTTTTCGGACGGCACTTTAATCGTTTCGATATAGAGTGTTGCCCCTCCTAAAGAGGTCCAGGCTAGGCCTGTCGCCACACCGACAGGAGTCACCTCGTAGAAGCGGTCGCTATCGAATATCGGCTTGCCGAGGTATTTGGAGAGGTTGTCTTTTGTGATGCGATGCATCTTTAAGGTTGATTCGCTCTTACGTTTTTTCTTGCTGCTCTCCTGGTCTTGGACAATCTCAACAGCCACCTTTCGCATGATCTTTTTGAGGTTGTTCTCTAAACTTCTTACGCCCGCTTCACGCGCATAGCCGTTGACTAGGCCCTTTACCCCTTCTGTTGTAAAGGTGATCTGAGACGCCTTCAACCCCAAAGCTTTTCGATGCTTAGGAATTAAGAACTTCTTGGCGATCTCAAGCTTCTCTTGGGTGATGTACCCGGAAAGGCGTAAGATGTCCATGCGGTCTTTTAGCGGCTCAGGGATGGTATCTAAAACGTTGGCAGTGATGATGAAGAGGACGTTGGAGAGGTCAACACGCACATCGAGGTAGTGGTCTAAGAAATCGCTGTTCTGTTCGGGATCGAGAACCTCTAGAAGGGCAGAAGCCGGGTCGCCCTGGAAGCTCTTACCCATC
>JAJFMK010000109.1 GCA_021772215.1 Chlamydiota bacterium
CAAATCATCGATGTGAGTAACCCTTCTGCTCCTGTCCGCGTAGGATCATATAATACGCCAGGTAACGCCTTTGAGGTTACTGTCGTGGACAATTTGGCCTATGTCGCTGATTATGATTCCGGCCTGCAAATTATAGATGTGAGCAACCCTTCTGCCCCAAACCGCGTAGGGTCATATAATATACCAGATACTGCCTATGGAGTAGATGTTGTAGGCAATTTTGCCTACGTTGCTAGCTTAAGTTTTGGCTTAGCTATCATCAATGTAAGTAGCCCTTCCAACCCCACCCTAGCAGCATCATGTGATACCCCAGGTAGTGTTGCCTTTCGAGTGGATGTTGTGGGCAATTTTGCCTACGTCGCTAGCGCATATTCTGGCTTTGCTATCATCGATGTGAGCAACCCTTCCTCTCCTTTTTTAACTGGGTCATATAATACACCAGGCTATGCTTCCGGAGTAGATATTATGGGCAATTTTGCCTACGTTGCTGACGGTTCTTCCATAGTTATCATCGATATTAGTAGCCCTTATACTCCCACCTTAGCAGGATCGTATGATACACCTGATAGTGCCCAAGGAGTGGATGTTATAGGCAACTTTGTTTATGTCGCAGACGACGAATCTGGCCTGCAGATCCTTGAGCACGACCTCCTATTATCAGGAACTCCCAGCGCGGCCGATATTGGTAATTATGAGCTCGAGCTCATCGCCGAAGATCCGGATCAAAACAGAGCCTCCTCAACTTTTTTTGTCCGTGTCGAGGGTCCACCAGTGGTGGCTGGCATCATCTCAGACAAATTAACAAATGTAGGGGATTCCTTTAGCTACTTTATCGACCAAGCTGTCTTTCCTGACCCCAATAATGATGTTGTCTATTATACCGCAAAGATAACGGATCAAACTGCTCTACCTGTCTGGCTCAGCTTCTCACCTATTGGGATTTTCTCCGGCACGCCTCAATCTTCTGATGTGGGAACATATGACATTGAAGTCGAAGCCCATGATGGAATTGTTTTAGCTCAAGCTAATACGACCTTCTCACTGACTGTTGATCACTTTCCAAAAGTGGCAACCCCTCTTTCCGATCAAGCCGCAAATATTGACCATCCCTACTCCTTTACAGTGCCAGAGCAAACTTTTACCGATGAAGATGCGGGAGATACTTTAACCTATAGTTCAAGCCCCCTTCCACCATGGCTTAGCTTTATTCCTTCTACACAAACCTTTTCAGGAACACCCGCAGCTCTGGATGCAGGAGCCTATCCCATAACAGTCATTGCAACAGATACACCGGGAGCAGCTGCCTCGACAACATTTACATTAGCAGTCGGGGAATTCCCTATCCTCCAAAACCCCATTTCCGACCAGCTCGCAGCTATCAGCGTTCCATACCTCTACTCTCTACCTGGAAATACTTTCACCACACCGCCTGGTGAATTCCTCTTTTACCGAGCTACAAAGGCGGACGGTAGCTACCTTCCAGCGTGGCTTGGCTTTGTTGGCCCCAGACTCGAATTTCAGGGAACTCCACAGCCCTCTGACAAAGGAAATGTTCATTTAAAGGTTGTTGCAGAGGATTCTAAAGGAGGAACTGCCGAAAGCATCTTTGGCCTCAATGTCGTTGATGCCCTCTCTCAAGAAAATGCGCGCATTGGAAGCTCTTTTGTATATCAAATACCAGACATGATCAGCTCGCCTTTAGATTCTGTTATTTATACAGCCACCCTTGGAGATGGTTCTCCTCTACCTTCTTGGCTGCACCACAACCCAGCTACCAACATCTTAACTGGCAATCCTCCAAGGGACTCAGAAGGAGACTACAATATCTTAATTAGGGCAGATGACAGCGTTCAAGAGCCAGTTGAAGGGATACTCTTTTTAAATGTGGGAGTGAATGCAGGACCAAAAGTAGCCAATCCCATCTCTAACCAGATCGCACAAGTTGGACAGACCTATCGCCTTGTCATTCCCGACGACACCTTTGTCGACCCCAATGAAGATGATCTCACCCTCAGTGCCAAAAGAGCTAGTGGGCGAACCCTACCCACATGGCTTACCTTGACTGACAGAGTTCTCGAAGGAAAACCGGGCCCTTCACACACAGGAGCCTTTAGCGACAAGACATATCCCTTACAGATTTGCGCCACAGATAGCGACCTCGAGGCGTGCAGCGTCTTTGACCTAAGCGTGCAGGGAACCTCTAATGCAGAAAGAGCTCTATCTATTTTTGGGCCCGTAGTAGCCTTTGGAGGCCTTGCCTACGGCTGGTTTAACAAAAGAGGCGTCATCCTTAACCCCTGGAACCGCAAAAACTTCGACAAAGGAACCAGAGCAGTAGCCATTGGAGAAACTTTCAACTACAAATTTGGAGCTCCTCAAGATAAAATCACTGGGATTAAAACATATAAAGGGCAGCGGATGTATTTTGGCCTTCCCGCTCCAAGAACCCTTGATGAAAAGGGTTGGTTGAATTGGTTAAAGCAGAACAAGCCGATCGCTGGAGGAGGGTCACTTCCTATGTGGTTACAATACGATTTAGGCGAAAATCAGCTCGTTAATCATTCAGGACCAAATGAAAAAGATGCCGGCCTCTACACAATCCAAGTTTTCGGTCATGGCGAGGTCATCTTAGAAGAAATTCGCCTAAACGTGGGCAATCAATCAGAAGATGGGATCGAATTAACAACTAGGAGAAAAGGAACAACGAAAGATCCCTCATCAGGTATGGTTCCTCTTCTCGACGATGACTCTACTGCATAAATCAGGAAAATATATAATTAATATTATGAGAACAAGATGACAAAACTACAAACATGGTTAGCTAATGCAGGCCACTCTTTATGGGGCAATAAAGATGAGTCTCTAGGTGGTGAACAGGCTTGTAGTAACTACAGAGGCCGCACCTTCAGACAACTCAGTAGAGGCTCCGCTCTGCTTAGCGCCGTTGTTGGATCGACGTTCTTTGGGTTGGTAAAAGCTAAAGAGACTAATGCAGATTTGGCTAGTCGTATTGGAAAGAGAGCGGGAGAAGCTCCCATAGTCATAGGAGGTATTCCACCTCAATCTGCGTTTCCCGACACCACTTTTTTGCTACCACTCAATCCTACCGACTATTTTTCAGATTCAGATTCCGTGGGACTAGCCCTTAATGTTGTTGAAAAAGGGCAACAGACGCTACCTAGTTGGTTGGACTTAAGAATTGAAAATGTGCAAATTGCTGGGACATATAATGCGCCAGACTATGCTAAGGGCGTTCATGTTATTGGCAATTTTGCCTATGTTGCTAATGGGGATATTGGCCTATTAATCATAGATGCGAGTAATCCTTTTTCCCCGACCGCAATAGGGTCATATAGTGCGCAATTTAGTAAAGCTTATGGAGTCTATGTCGTTGACAACTTTGCCTATCTAACCGATCGACAATACGGTCTGCAAATCATCGATGTGAGTAACCCTGCCAGTCCTACTCGTGTAGGATCATACAACCCACAAGGTACCGTGTATGGCGTCCATGTCGTTGGTAATTTTGCTTATGTTGCTACTGACGAGAGGGGCCTGTACATCATCGACGTCAGCAATCCAGTCGACCCTAGCTTTATAAAAATATATAATACACCTGGTTCTGCTTATTGGGTCCAGGTTATTGGCAACCATGCCTATATCGCTGATGGGAGTGGTGGCCTACAAATTATCGATGTAAGTAATCCTGCCGCCCCTACCTTTACAGGCTCATATGACATTTTTGCTCGTGCCGTCCATATCGTGGGTAATTTAGCCTATATTGCTGGTGGGAGTGGAGGGCTACAAATTGTCGATGTAAGCAGCCCTACCGATCCAATTTTAGTTAGCGCATTTACCACGCCAGGTTATGCTCAGGGCGTCCATGTCGTTGGTAACTTTGCCCATATTGCTGAAGATGCTTTTGGTTTGCAAATCATCGATATCAGTAACCCATCCGTCCCTACCTTAGCAGGATCATGTAATACGCCAGGTAATGCTGTTGGCCTCCATGTTGTTGGTAACTTTGCCTTTGTTGCTGATTACAGTTCTGGTCTCTCAATATGCGAAGAAATCAATCTATTAATAGGCGTTCCTAGCAAAATAGACGTTGGCAATTACGAATTAGAACTCATAGCAGAAGATCCAGAGCAAAATCGTGCTACCTCTTCAAGCTTTGTCGTTCGTGTTGAGGGGCCACCTGTTGCATCAGGCTCCATTGAAAACCAACTTTTCGATGTAGGAGTTCCCCTTAACCTTTTCATCGATCAATCTGTTTTCCTCGATCCTAACAATGATGTTATATTTTACACGGCAAAAAAAGCCGACCAAAGCCCTCTTCCCTCATGGCTTAGCTTCTCCCCTATTGGAATTTTTTCAGGGACGCCTCAATCATCAGATACT
>JAJFMK010000110.1 GCA_021772215.1 Chlamydiota bacterium
CCCTTCCGTTCAGGGGAGGGATATAAGGCGCTCTCCTGTAATTCTGGAGATTTTTGGTATTCAATATCGGTGAATGATCTTCGGAGTACTTCCGTAAGTTTCTGCAAAATAACTAAGAAACCAAAAACTTTGGCTTCGAAAACTGTATTGTTTAGCCTCAAAGATTAAGCAAATATTCATCATAACACATTGGTCTACTGTGTGTTAAGTTCATTGACATATTCATAAAGCAGCAAGAAATATTTTGGCCCTCGGACTAGATGGCCTGGGAACATTCCCTAGAAGCCTTCGCCTTTAGGCGAGGGAGTAGTCACAGGTGACTGAATATAATAATCTTACGGATAGATTGACAAGAATATGAGATTTTTGCACTCTTAAGAGTACAAAATATATGTGTTTTTGCATTCTTAACAATGCAATTTATCTATATTTTTGCACTTTAAAGAATACAAAAAGGCGAGAATGATCCAAGAACTCATCCATTTTCATCAACAACTGATGGCATCGATTGATATCAGGCTGAAAAGGTATTTGTATGACCTAATTCATTGGGAGTCAAAAGCCATCTGCATTTATGGAGCTCGTGGTGTTGGGAAGACAACGCTTCTGTGCCAATACCTATTAGAAAAATACAAATCTTCGGAAAAAGCTCTTTACGTTTCGGGAGATAATATTCATGTGCTTTCTGAAGGATTGCTAAATCTTGCGACTAGGTATTTTGGCATGGGAGGCGAGGCTTTATTTATTGATGAAGTGCATAAATATCCCAATTGGTCGGTAGAGGTTAAAAACATTATCGATACGTTCAAAACTAAGCAGATCATCCTATCGGGAAGTTCTGCAATGGATTTACACAAAGGAAAGGGAGATTTATCTCGCCGAGTTGTTTATTATGAACTAACTGGACTCTCTTTTCGGGAATATTTGAAGTTTTCAATCGATAAAGACATGCCTGTTATCCCACTAAATGAGATATTGACAAAACATATGAGTCTATCAGAGCAGCTAGGTGACATTCCTATTCTAAAGCACTTTCATGATTATCTACAGTTTGGCTATTACCCTTACTTTTTAGAAAGCAGAGCTGTCTATCTTTCAAAGTTAAATAATGTCATTGAAAAAGTGATTACTGAAGATATCCCTTCCGCAAAGGATATTAAATCGGGAACCATCATTGTACTTAAGAAACTTCTATGGCTTGTGGCAACCGCAACATGTCTTGTTCCTAATATGGACACCATTAGCAAAAATTTAAAAGTAACCCGAGAAGTGGTTTATAAAGGGTTTGAGTATTTAGAAAAAGCAGGGCTTACGCGCAATCTATTTCCTGCGACTACTGGAATGAAACTGATACGTAAACCAGGGAAAATATTTCTCGATAATACTAACTTACTTTATGCGATCAATGGAAATCTGCCACTAGAAGGGGCTGTAGGTTCTCAACGTGAAACGTTCTTTTCTAATCAGCTTGCTGTTAATCACACTATCCACTTGCATGAAAAGGCAGATTTTACTGTAGATCAAGATATTATTGTAGAAGTGGGTGGCAGAAATAAAAAAGAAAAACAGATTGAAGGCTTAGCCAATGCCTACCTTGCCCTTGATGGAGTTTCGATCGGAGTTGGAAAAAGGATTCCCCTTTATCTTTTTGGGTTTCTTTATTAGTTTTCATCAAACAAGTGGCTGTTTTTAGCTGTTTTTGGGGGAAATTTTGGCGGGGACGCCAACGGCAATAGATTTTGGGGGGACATCTTTGATGACCACGGCGTTGGCACCTATGGTTACGTCATCTCCAATGGTGATCGCTCCTAAGAGCTTGGCGCCGGAGCCAATCTCGATGCGGTTGCCTAAGAGAGGAGCTGCCGGATCATCTGAGGACTTAGGACCGATGACAACAGCGCTATGGATCGTCACATCGTCGCCAATCACCGCCTGGTCTGTAATCACGATCCCATTCGGTTCTTTGATTAAAAAGCGGCGGCCAACTTTAGCATTTAGGGAGATCTCTGCGCCGGTGGCCATCTCGACGAACAATTTAAAGTAGCGGTAGAGCCCCAAGGCAATTTTGCGGTTTATGGCCCACTTCAGTCCTATTCCCCACTGGCCAAAGCGGGCGCAAATCAGAGCCCAAAAGCCGCGATGGCTTATTTTTTTACCATAAATGGCAAAGTCTTTTTTCAAGTTATCAAACATCTGAGAGCACCACTAATCCAAAAGCAGGAATTTTAACTCGATAGAGTCCTCCCATTTCATCGACATCATCATTTTTAATTCGCACCCTTTTTTCCTCCTCATTAGACTCAAAGAGATCTGAATAGGAGAGAAGATAGCGTTTTTTTGACTTAAAGGACTGCTTGGCAGGTGGCGAAAGAGTAATCTCTAACTCTTTCGGATCAGTTGAGCTAATGAGATAACTATGCTTTGATCCCTCAATAAAACAACAGATAATGAGGTTCTCATTATCTGTCTTTACAAGGTGAAGATCTCCACCCACAACACGGTTAATCATAGCAACAGCCAATCCAGTCGGGCGGAAGCGGCCCGTCTCACTTAAGTCTCTGACCAAACCAAAGAGTTTAAGATCCATTCCTCTGGGGAGCTTCTCTTTAGGTTCAGTCACCACGATCTCATATCCGGCCAGCTTATAGGCTCCAACCGCCTTGACGCCACTTTGGAGAAGCTGGGTGAGCTGATGTCCTAAGCTCAAGCCGGCAGCAGCAGAGGTGACAAGGCGATTTCTCTCAAATGAGGAGGCCTCGCCTTTAAGGGTGGCGAAGTTGATTTTGGAGATGTAAAGCTCCTTGACTTCGGGAGTTTCTCTCTTTTTAGAGAAGAGGGTTTTCAAAGTCTCTTCAGGATTTAATTTGGTTGGCAACTCTTCAACCAGATAGAGTGGTGCCGCCTGGCCATCCCCCACAGATGAATCGGTCAGGTTTGTCAGCACCGTAATTCTTTGACCACTCACCTCTTTGACGAGCTTCGATAGCTCCCTAATTCTCCTCTGTCCCGCCTCCTCATAAGGAGCAAAGTTGTGCAGATCGATCTCTATCATAGCCTCGCCATCGATCTCTTGAAGCAGCTCTTTTACCTCTTGATCCGTAAGAAGAGCGGGAAGCTCAATCCACGGTTTAGCTCCCACCTCTTTGCTAAGAGATAAAAAGGGACGCAGGCCGTAGTGGTAAGAGATCTCACGCGAGCCCGGGCAGGGATGAAAGCGACAGGCGGTGCGGCCAAAAGAGTCTCTCATTAAGTTGGCCAAGCTCTCCGCAGCATCTCTTTGGCTGGTTCGTAAAAAACCGGGGCGCATCTTCTTTAAGGTCTTCACCATCTCCTCTCGAAAAAGGCCTGTCGGCTGCTCTTTTCCTAAAAAGGCATCATCGATCCAAACATCTCCTGCATCCCCGACAGCTTCAAATTTGAGTTGCAGAGGACCGACGCTTCCTTGATCTATACCTAAGAATTCCAAATTGATCTGCTGCCAGTCGGTGCCAATGGAGAGAAGGCGGTCGATAAAAACAGTCGGCTTGCGATCCCAGCGGCCAATACGGCGAAAGGAGACGCGAAGTTTTTCCTTCTCCCCACCGGCTTTAGCCCAAAAACTCAACCGCCACTGCCCCTCGATAGGGAGCATCTTACCCGCCTTTTCAGAGAGAGTGTCGAGGTAGTAGTTGATCTGGGGACGTGTCTCATGTGTGAGCTTTAACTGAACCGACTGTCGACCGGGACTCTCCGGGCGACTAATCGACGACGACTGGACAAAACCTTTTGAGCGATCAGGAACCCACCATTTAGCTACCCTCTCGCCTGACCACTCCTTCGTCAATACGAGAAGATCGCCCGGTTCAATTTCAGAGCTCTCCTGATCTAAGACAAGGCTCTCTTTTTTCTGCTCTTTGACATTAGCTTTGAAGGGGTTAGATGAGAGCCTTTCAACAGTACCCCCCTCCCAAAAATTTGGCAGTTCGATCACATCTTTTAAAAAAACTTCCTCACCCTCTACGCGCGCAACCAAAACCAAGTCGCGCTCTAGCACCCCCTCAAAACCGGGATTCATCAAAACGTTTTGAGAATATTGCTGCGCTCCCCATGAGTTCCAGTTTCCTAAGTTGACGCCAAGGCGCTCCACATTTGTCACCAGGGCTAGATCCTCTACCTCATAGCTTGGCAGATCGCGCTCTGTCTGGAAGAAAAAAATATAGATGAGAAAGAGAGCAAAGGCTAAAAAAACCCCTGCGATGGCCGCACGCCGATCCATGATGACTCCTATCAATTATTCCTTATCTTACACAATTATTGATTTTCGCCTGTATTTCAGATAAAATATAGGCGATGTCAGTCATTCTATTTGATGGGGATGATCTCCTCACATCGAATCAATCCTTCTTCTTCAACAGCGACCATTTTGTCGACGACCAGATTTTCATTGGGGAATATGAGGGAAAAAAATTCTTTTCTGCCCCTGCAACCTCTCAAGTTGGTGAGAAGATACGTCTCCGGGATCTCTTTACGACGTCAGATCCGAAAACTGTTCAGCTAATCTCTCGAGCCAAGCATCTCCTTCAGTGGCATCAAGGCTCCCGCTTTTGTGGGGCTTGCGGCGGCGCAACTCATTGGAGCTCTGTCGAGATGGCCAAAATTTGCGGGGGGTGCGAGAAGGTAACCTACCCCTCGACATCCTTGGTCGTGATGTGCCTAGTGGAAAAAGATGGCCAGATTCTTCTCGCCCGCTCCCCCCATTTTGAGGGGGAAATGTATAGCGTCCTTGCCGGTTTTGTCGACTCTGGTGAATCTTGTGAGGCGGCAGTCCACCGTGAGGTGCAAGAAGAGGTGGGACTTAAAATCAAAAATATCCGCTATTTTGGAAGCCAGCCGTGGCCATTTCCAGGGTCGACGATATTAGGTTTTTTTGCTGAGTATGATTCAGGTGAAATTGCCATCGACGGAGTGGAGATCGAAGCGGCTGGCTGGTTTGATCGCCAAAACCTTCCCTCTCTGCCTCACCCCTGTAGTCTGTCTCGACATCTCATTGATCGCTTTTTGCAGGGGCCTTTACCCTGTTCGCCAATCGACTGCTGATTATAAATCACCCCCTGTTTAGAGCGATCATAGAGGGAGGGGCCTCCCAAAGAGAGAATAAGGATAGCTAAAAGGGTTGTCCTCATACCCTTCATCTACCCTAATTAGCTGTTTTTCAACAATTACCCTCTTCGTGTCTTTGTGTTTATAAATCTTTGAATGCCACATTAGTAAGTACCACTTACAGAATGCTTTACCTTTTCGTTAATGCACGAGATCTATTTAGAAAATTGAAACACAGAGGCACAGAGGCACAGAGAAACCTTCGGAAGATAACCTCTTTTTTTTGAGTTTTTTTCTCAAGTTAGCTCTTTTCGAAGGCCCTCGACGGGTAGCTTGAGCTTTCCTTTGACCAAAGCGTCTATCTCTTTGTCTGTTAAACAGATAAGTTTGGAAAGAGGCGCTCGTTTTCTCGCTTCGGCAAAGCTCTTATGTGCGAAAATGAGCCGAACCGTGAGGTAGGTCAGGTAGAGAAACGGCAAAGAGAGCATCGTATACTGTAGGTTGGGAATAGGTAGGAAGAGGGAGACGACTAGGGAAAGAAAGAGCAATAGCAGAAGGAGTATTGTCTCGAAGGGTTTGCGAAAGAGGGGACCAAAGATGCGGCGAAAGCCGCTGTTGGAGGTTTGGTAGGCTAATATTTCTTCATATTTAGGCTCTTCGAAAGCCATGCGGGCGATATGGAGCGCTTCGTGAGTTAAGATCTCCTCTCGGCTGTAGAGGCCGAAGAGACTCTTATTCGATTTTAAAGAGCGGCGCAGCTGAAAGAAGGCGGCTAGAGGGCTCTTCTCATCCTTTTGAAAGATCCAGGCGCAGCCGCCATGAAAGAGCCCCATCTTCTCATTGCTAAAAAGAACTGGCCTGTTTTTAAGGGAGAAGCCGAATAGCTGCTCTGTGGTTGGGGCGATCTCCTCTAAAAGAGGGGAAGATTCGATCTCTAACTCTTTCGAAAGATTTTGGTTATAGCTAACCCGCGCCTCAAACTGTTCTAAGGTTTCGCCCGGTCCTGGGATAAAACCATCTTTGAAGAGTTTTTTTATTTCTGCTGCAGCCATGGCGCATCTTTCATTGGTTTCTCGTAAGGTGGGGTGGTGTTTGCGGCCTGTTCTAGCTGATACCAGTAGCCGCGGTCAAGCCAGCCCCAGCTGCCATCCCAGAAGTAGTAGCACCAGAAAAGTCCTAAAAGGATCCAAAAAGGGTAGCTCCAAAAGAGCCAGCGCGGGATCTTCTGATGATCCTCATCAGGAACTCCCACATCTTCAAAATTCTCATTCATCTTCACTCTCCATCATCTTCATCTTCGGGGCCTCATCAAAGTCGAGCCTTCCTTTAAATAGAAAGAAAAGAAAGGCAAAAAGAGCGCCTAAGACAAGCAGTGTCAGTCCAGCTAAGACAAAAGCCTCTCCATAGACCCCATGGCTATCGTAGCTCACTCAGCCAACCCCTCAATGATCTTTTTCGTCTGTACGGGATCTTTTCCAAGCCACCACGCTTCTGTGGGCGCTGTAATGCGTGTTCCCTTCGTCATCAGATATTGATAGATCGCCTCGAAGCGCTGGTTGGGAACGCCACCTCCACCTCGCCTTGCACCGGCGCGCC
>JAJFMK010000012.1 GCA_021772215.1 Chlamydiota bacterium
TCGGAGCTGTATCCACTTTCCGTTCAGTCAATGCGGTTTGTACCTTCGCATCAAAAGATGGTATTTCTGTCATAGAGCACCTCCATTACTATCTATCTCTATTGTCTCTGATAAGTATTAAAAAAAGATTAAGATTTGAAAATTTTAAGTTGCTGGAGATTAAGGGGATAAGATTTAGAAAATTTTATGGTTTGAAGGAAGAAAAGGGGCTCAGAAGGGGGTCTGAAAGGGGAAAATGCACTTTTATTGAAGAAAGTGTTGACCTGTTAGGAAAAACTTTGCTAGGATTACAAATCTGGATTGAAAGAGATGTTTGAAAGAATAAAAAAAACAGGTGAATCAAACTAGAGGCAAGTCGAAGATGTCGGTAGCTGAAAATTACGATCCCATCGCAAGAGACTTTTGCGAGATGACTATCTCCGTAGATCGGAGTGAGCCTAGGGGGCGTTTTCTTCAATATCTCCAGCAAGGAGCGCGTATCCTCGACGCAGGGTGTGGCTCCGGATGTGACACAAAAGAGTTTATCAGACATGGGTTTGATGTTGTGGCCATTGATGGTTCAAAAGAGATGGTCAAATTCGCTGAAGAGTATACAGGTCAAAAGATTCACCTTCTCACTTTCGAAGAGATGCAATTTGCACAAGAATTTGATGCGATCTGGGCAAGTTATTCTCTAGTCCACTATTCCGATAAACAGCTTAAAGAGATGCTCTCCAAGTTTATGAGAACTTTAAAGGTGGGCGGCTATTGGTATCTCTCTTTTCGATATGGAGAAGGGGAGAATCCTCATGCTGAACTTCCCTATTTTCTTAAAACAGAGAAGAAGCTAAGAGGCTGTTTTTCTCAGTTTCCTCAGCTTGAAGAGAAAGATATGTGGGTGGCACAAGGTATCAGTCGATCCGGTCAGATGACCGAATTTTTACACTGCATAGTTAAGAAGAATGAACCCCTTCTCGAAGAGAGAAGGACTTAAAAAAACAACTGGGAGGTTGTTATGAATAAAGATGATTTGAAAGCACTAGTAATTGCAGGAATGACTGCGGCTATCACTACACCGATTGCTGCTTCTGCAGACTACAAGCCCTCCGTTACACGTGAGTCTATGATGTATCGTCACGGCTGCTGTGGTGTTGATGGTCTAAGTGTTGGTCTTAACAAAAGAGCAACTGTTGAAGATTTTCAACAGGTAGAGCTACTTAAGTAATACCCTGTAATAAGAAGGATGGCATGGGTGGGCCATCCTCTGTTCATAGCATTTAATCAATTGTCTTAACGCTGCATTTTCTATAGGATTCCTATCCTTTAGGAACTGACCCTAGACTTGAGGTTACCCTTGATGAAAAGACCGAAGCTGGGAACAGGTGTCACATTTAAGATGAGCCACCTTCCCGAGATCCAAAAAGGAGCTCTGTTAGTTGACTGGTTTGAGTTGTTGGCTGACCACCATCTGGTGCCAAGCAAGAGACTCTCATCAGCGCTTGAGGTCATCAAAGGAACATATCCTCTCGTCCTACACTGCACCGGTCTTGCGATCGGAAGTTCAACACCACTAAACTTTGATTATCTTGCCCGCGTAAAGAGGCTGGCTGATGAGCTTGATTCACCTTGGATCTCCGATCATATCAGTTGGGGACAGGTGCCAGGCGCTCACTTTCATGACCTTCTGCCGCTGCCTCACACTAAAGAGGTGGCAGAATATGTGGCCGAGAGGGCAAAAATCGTTCAAGACTACCTTGAGAGGCCCTTTGCTCTTGAAAATGTCTCCGTCTACGTGGAGGCAGAAGAGTCGCAGATGTCTGAGTGGGAGTTTTGTTCATACATCGTTGAGAAGTCGCAAACCTTCATGCTTCTCGATGTCAATAATATCTACGTTTCAGCACATAACACAGGCTTTGACTACCGCGACTACCTAAAGGATCTTCCTTGGAATCAGATCATCGAGATCCATCTCGCTGGCCACACGGAAAAGACGACCGATACCGGCAAGTGGATCGTTGATAGCCACAATCGTCCTGTCAGAAAAGAGGTGTGGGAACTCTACAAAGAGGCGTGGACGCGTGCAGGCCAGCCCTCAACACTTGTGGAGCATAACGGCATTGATCAGACGTTCCCTGATATCTGTGAAGAGGTAAGAAAGGCCAAAGAGCTTCAGGAGGAGTCGAATTATGCGGCCACCCGCCTCGCTTCTTAACTGGGAAGCCTCTGTTTCAGATTTGATTCAAAAGGGGACTCCTCAAACGAAATATGCGGGTCTTAATCTCTATCGAGAGGATATTCGCGACAAGCTGTTAAATTATCTCTCTGCTCACTACCCTTCGCTCCCACCTCTCCTTGGTAAAGAAGTTTGGATTAAGGAGGTGGTCAACCCCTACATCGATGAGCATCTCCCCAAAGATTGGAGCATCCCCGCTTGGGCAGGAGAGCTGCTCAGTTGGCTTCAGAGAAATAATAAGGCAAAGATCTGTCCTCTGCTCCTTCCGCTCGCGGAGCTAGAGAAGCTAAACATGGAGTGCTTCTTCTCTCCTTCGCTGCCTATACCGACCGCTGACAAGATAGCCGTTGAGAGGCTACAGCTGCAGCCTCATGTTCGCACAATTATAAGTACTCTCCCCCTTCTCAATTGCCGAGAAAAGCTTCTTGATGGCCAAAATGTCTCAAAAACTCTTCCCCATAACAAGAACTGCCTTTTTCTAACTCTCAATGAGGAGGGGAACGTCACGATGTTTGAGATGTCCCCCGATGAAAATGAGTTCTTCGACGCCTGCTTAGGTCACACTCTCAACGAGGCGCTTTTAAATTTAAGCGATAAAAACCCTCAGCTTCTTGAAAGAGCCACTCCACATATTGGGCAGTGGGCCGCGGGTTGGATCCAGAATAATCTATTGGCTGTTTGAGTTGTTCAGACGAATCCTGCTTTAACCGCTGATTATTCAGTGCCTTCTATATACCCTCTATTTGTCCTAGCGTTAAACGCGGTTTGCAAGATAAACTTTTTAATACAACACTCCTTGATCTGTACTTAACCTATTAAACATTAGCCTGTTAAGCTCTTGGTAATTTGGGTTTTAGAAAAAGGAGAGTAGAGCTTATAATCTTCACCATGAGTGAATACTGTCCATCTATTTATAAGACGTTGAGATTTAAAAGCCGCGAAGTCATGGTGGGTGATGTTGGTGTGGGCGGGGAGAACCCGATCCGGATTCAGTCGATGACGACTAGCAGCACGCGGGACGTAGAGGGGACCGTGGAGCAGGTGATCCGCCTTAAGGATGCCGGCTGTGAGATTGTGCGGGTCACCGTGCAGGGGATGAAGGAGGCGCTGGCCTGCGAAGAGATCAAAAATCGACTTGAGCAAAAGGGGGTAAAGATTCCCTTAGTGGCCGATATCCATTTCTACCCACCGGCTGCGATGCAGGTGATCGAGTTTGTCGATAAGGTCAGGATCAATCCCGGCAATTTTGTCGATAAGCGCGCCAGTTTTCAAATTCTCGAATATGATGAGGCGAGCTACCAAAAAGAGCTAGAGCGTATCGAAGAAAAGTTTATGCCTCTCGTTGAGAAGTGCAAGGTGCTGAAGCGTGCGATGCGCATCGGCACAAACCACGGCTCTTTATCCGATCGCATTATGAATGTCTATGGCGACTCTCCCAGCGGCATGGTGGAGTCGGCCCTTGAGTTTGCTAGAGTATGCCGCAAAGCGGACTATCACGATTTTATCTTCTCGATGAAGGCCTCCAACCCGATAGTGATGATTGAGGCGTATCGCCTTTTAGTAGCCAAGATGATGGAGCTGGGATGGGACTATCCGCTCCACCTCGGCGTCACGGAAGCTGGTCAAGGAGAGGATGGACGGATCAAATCGGCTATTGGCATCGGCTCGCTCCTTCTCGATGGACTGGGAGATACCATTCGCATCTCCTTAACTGAAGATCCCTGGTATGAGGTAGATCCCTGCAAGCGACTTATCGACTATGTGGAGAGCAGCAGGGGTTTAGGGATTGGCCCTTTCGAAGAGAGAGGCCGTGAATTTAACGATTTGGCAAAGCGAGAGGTGCAGTTCTCCAAGAGGGTTGCCTTCCATCGAGATGGCACTGTCATGCTAAAACTCGATGAGGAGCAGCTTCTAGATGATGATCTCTATCAGAATTTAGGGCTTGAGCTGCAGCTGGGTCGCCCCAAGCTGACCAAAACTGCTGTCGATATGATTCTGCTTGATAAGGCCCCTAAATCCAAAGAGGCAAAAAGACGCCTTGAAAAGCTCCAAGTAGCTGGCGTTGGGGTTTTGTCGAAAGAGCCGATTCAAGGTGCAGCTCATATCTTTGAACTTGAGAAGTGTCAGCCGCCGATGGCGGACCGTTTTTCGATCTCCTTTGGCAAGAGTGCCCCCTATTTTGTAGAGGTGGGAGAGAATCCCAAAACTTGGGAGAAGCTGACCCGTACAAAACCGGTGGGGATTCTCTTTAACCCCAAATCTGATCTTCTGCACAATGCGCGCCGTTTTTTCACTTGGCTAAAGGATAATGAAATTGAGCTGCCGGTGGTGTTGGCTCTATCTACGTCCTGTAGTTTTGAACAGCTCATTATTGAGGCGTCGGCGGAGGTTGGGGCTCTTTTGACCGATAAGCTCGGCGAGGGGGTCTGTCTCACGGGTCCCTATCCGCTAAACCCGCTTCGTCAGCTTTCTTTTAACCTTCTGCAGGGCTGTCGCATGCGCACAACGAAGACAGAGTTTATCTCCTGTCCAAGCTGTGGACGCACTCTCTTTGACTTGCAAGAGGTGACAAAGCAGATTCAAGAGCGCACAGCACACCTTCCCGGTGTAAAGATCGCCATCATGGGATGTATTGTCAATGGTCCCGGAGAGATGGCTGATGCCGACTTTGGCTATGTCGGCTCAAGGCCAGGTATGATCGATCTATACGTCGGTAAGACCTGTGTCGAAAAAAATATCTCTTTTAGCGAGGGTCCTGATCGCCTCATCGAGCTGATCAAAGAGGAGGGACGCTGGGTTGAGCCAAAAAGTGAAAATCAAAAGGTGACAAAGAGTTAATTTACTGGTAGAATAGGCTTCCAACTCTGTGGAGGGGTTATGAGTAGAGGGCTGTTTGCTGGCTTGGGTACCTATTACGATGTCCCTTGCGATGGCGTTACTCTTCAGTTTCAATTAAGCAAAAGTCTCTTGCCCATTGTTGATCTCGTCAAGCATCTTTGGATGCACTGTTTTGAGATTTATAGCACCGATCGGGGCGAAAACGTCAACTTCTTTTTACATCATAGTGACTATTGCAAAGTGACTCTTAGTCAGATAGAGCGTAGGGTTACTCCTAAGCTGATCTCTTTGGTAAACAGGGGAACCACTGTTCAATTTCTAACTCTTCCTTTAGGGGAGCGTCAAGTTGAGGTGATGCA
>JAJFMK010000111.1 GCA_021772215.1 Chlamydiota bacterium
CCTGACCGACGGCATTACCTAAACCCTGCCCTAAAGGTCCTGTTGTCGTCTCCACACCTTCAGTGTCGCGCGATTCGGGATGGCCTGGCGTCTTGGAGTGCAGCTGACGAAAGTTCTTCAGCTCTTCCATCGACAGATCAAAGCCGCTAAGATGAAGAGCGCTGTAGAGAAGAGCCGAGCCGTGACCGGCCGAGAGAATGAAGCGGTCGCGCCCTAGCCACTTTGGATCTTTTGGATTGTAACGCATGTAGTAGCCATAAAGATAGGCAGCAATCTCTGCACATCCCAAAGGCAGCCCCGGGTGGCCACTGTTGGCCTTTTGCACCATGTCGATCGACAGCCCGCGCATCGCGCCTGCCACCTTCTCTAACTGTTCTTTGATCTCCTTAGACCAGACAAAATCTCTTTTAACGTCCTCTCTAACCACTTCGCCTTCCATTATTGATCCTTTTGATTAAGGTCACATTCTAACCCATTTGCCTTTTTGCTCCAAATCTCTTAAAATATAATCTTATGTCACAAGTCCAACCCCCAACTGCAGCGGCCTCTGTCGCTGAAATGGCTGCCCTCGGCGCCTTCCTCACCGTGATTCGCCCAGTGAGTAAGTCGTGGGCTATTGCGCGCGACTTTTTTGTCTATACAGAGCGCCCCCTCTCTTACGCCTCGGGATCCTTTGTCGCCACAGTCTTCGACAACCGCTACCTAAGATGCGCCGCTTACGTCACCTATGTGGTGCGACGTATCCTCGACTGGAACCGTCAACTGGGATGCCTTAAAGAGAGCTCTTTTCGCTTTAAAGCGGCCCTCAATGGAACCTTTGACACAGCAAGCCGCCCTGAAGAGAAGATGCAGCGCATCCAAAATGCGGCCCTGTTGCTCTTAGACGACGTCCTTCACTTTTTTATCGCATCCCTTAATCTCGTCGACGTCTTTAGCATCACATCTGAAGAGTCCCTTCATCAAGTTTTTTGGCACTGCGAAGACCTGATCAATGACTACAGCTCTGACCCTAAGCTCTGGATCCAAGAGCTCGAAGAAAATCAACCGCTCCTTCAGCTCGTCTTCCCCAAGCTACGCCTTCACCTTCAAACCCCAGAAAGCTTCATCACCCAGGTCAAGGTGACACTCTTTGCCACAAAATTCTGTAATCAGCTTTCAACAGCAGCAGACAAGTTAGTTCGGATGCCCTCCACACCTCTACCTAGACTAAATTTTAATCCAGCGGATCCTCTTCCCCCGCCCCCAAAGCATTGGGGGAACCTGTCAGATAAAAATGGGGCTTTCCAAAATTTACAAAGCTAACGTGCGAAAATCGCTTAGTTTAGTTATACTGTTGGCTAAAAGGATTTTTTTTCAATGCAGACGCAGAATGTGAGACGCGCTTTTTTGCGCTATTTTCAAAAGCAGGGCCACACACTAGTCCCCTCTTCACCCGTTGTTCCCCATGAAGATCCCACGCTCCTCTTTATCAACGCCGGGATGAACCAGTTTAAAGATCTCTTCTTAGGGAAGGCGAAGAGGGACTATACCCGTGCGACGTCGAGCCAAAAGTGCATTCGCGTCGGCGGCAAGCATAACGATCTAGAGAATGTCGGCCACACCAAGCGCCACCTCACCTTCTTTGAGATGCTGGGAAACTTCTCCTTCGGCGACTACTTTAAAAAGCAAGCGATCCGCTTCGCCTGGGATGTCTCAACAGATATTTTCGGCTTCGATCCGGAGAAGCTCTACCCATCTGTTTTTGAAGAGGATGATGAGGCGTTTGAGCTCTGGCTAGACTACGTCCCCGCCGAACGCATTTCTCGCATGGGAAAGGCGGATAACTACTGGGAGATGGGAGAGACAGGCCCCTGCGGCCCCTGTTCAGAGATCTACTACGACCGCGGCGAATCCTTTGGCAGCTACACAAAACCGGAGCAAAATCCCGACGGCGAGCGCTTCTTAGAGTTTTGGAACCTCGTCTTCATGCAGCAAAACCGCGACCTGCAAGGAACGTTAAGTCCCCTTCCCAACCCCTCGATCGACACCGGCGCAGGTTTAGAGCGCGTTGTCATGCTTCAGATGGGCGTCGACAGCCTCTTTGAAACCGATCTTTTGCGCAGCGTGATCGCTGAGATCGAACAGGTGAGCGGCGTTCCTTATGATATGGCGCATGAGCATCTCGGCCCTGCGTTTCGCGTCGTCGCCGACCACCTACGCACCCTATCGTTTGCCATCGCTGACGGCGTCCAGCCGAGCAATACCGATCGCGGCTATGTCCTACGAAAAGTTTTACGACGTGCGGTGCGCTACGGCAAAAACCTCGGTTTCGAAAAGCCCTTCCTAGGCAAGATTTTCCCACGGCTTGTCGCTCTGATGAGCGACGACTTCCCTGAACTAAAGCTGCGTCAAAATGTGATCGAAGAGATCCTCCAGATCGAAGAGGAGAGCTTCTTTCGAACGCTGCAGCGCGGTGGCAACTTGATCCGTGACGTAATGGAGCGCTCCGAAAAGGAGAAGCTCATTTCAGGAGAAGACGCCTTTAAGCTCAAAGATACCTACGGCTTTCCGTTAGAGGAGATCCTTCTCCTCGCCAAAGATGCCCACTTCACCGTCGACCTCCCTACTTACGAAACTCTCGAAGAGGAGGCAAAGATGCGCTCCCGACAGGGGCAAAAAAAGGCAGCTCAGCTCGTTGAGAAGGCGATCTTTGAAGATCTAAAGAAGAGTCAATTTTGCGGCTACGACAGCTGTCAAGAATCTGGAAAAGTGGTCGCCCTTGTAAAAGAGGGGCAAAGAGTCAACAGCCTCAGTGAGGGCGACGAAGGTCTCGTAATTCTAGATAGAACACCCTTCTACGCAGAGATGGGCGGACAGGTAGGCGATACAGGTATTCTACAAGGCGACGCCAACTTCGACGTGATCGACTGTCAGGCGCCCTTCACAGGGATCATCGCCCACGTCGGTAAAGTTAAGAGCGGTAAAATTACCGTTGGCGACGAAATGCAGGCCTCCGTCAATACGAAACGGCGCCAGGAGATCGCCAACAACCACACCGCCACACACCTTCTTCACTGGGCGCTTCAAGAGGTTCTCGGCGACCATGTAAAGCAGGCCGGATCTGTCGTTGAGCCAACACGCCTTCGCTTCGACTTTTCTCACCACAAGGCTCTCACTCCAAAAGAGATTCACGCTATCGAGCAGCTGATCAACGAAAAGGTCTGTGAAGACCGTAAGCTTAAAGCGTATGAGATCCCCTACAAGGAGGCCTCTAAAGACGGCCAGATCAAGCAGTTCTTCGGCGAAAAATATGGCGACACGGTGCGTGTCATCGACCTCGACTACTCTAAAGAGCTCTGCGGCGGAACCCACACCTCCCATGTCGGCACCATCGGCCCCTTCAAGATCGCCAAAGAGGGAAGCATCGCCTCAGGTGTGCGCCGCATCGAAGCTTTTACCGGAAAAAGAGCACTCGATCTGCTCTATCAACCTGAAAAAGTCCTCGATGAGATCGCCACCCTCCTTAAAGTCCCTAAAGAGCGCGCCCTCGAGCGATTCAAACAGCTCCTCGATGAGAAAAAAGAGCTGCAAAACAGCCTCAATGACCTCGAACAGGCTCAGCTAAAGAACCTCTCAGAAGAGCTTCTCTCCCAAAAGACTCCTCTCGGCCCTCACAACCTAATCTGTCAAAAACTCTCTTTAAGCGCCGAAGCGATGCGCTCCTTAGCCGACCTCCTCGCCCAAAAAGAGCCAAACCTCGTGCTCCTTCTTATTAGCGACCAAAAAACGCCCGCCCCCCTCCTTGTCCGCCTCGGCGACTCCGCGGTCAAGGCAGGCCTAAAAGCTGGCGACCTGATCAAAACTGTCGCTCCCGCCCTCGACGCCACCGGCGGCGGCCGCCCAAACAGCGCCCAAGGCGCCGCCAAAGCGCCCGAAGGCTTCAACAAAGCCGTTGACCTACTAAAAGGCGCCCTTAAAAGCTAAAAAATGTTATCTAACTCATAAACAGTGTCTTACTGAAATTAGTTGGAGAAAATTAGAAATCGAATTTCTAATTTGCACCATTTTTACAGTTGTGATATGGTGAAAATTAGAAATTATGTATCAAAGAAACATCAAAAAAAAGCTCATCTCGATAGCCAAGCAGTTTCCTGTAGTTGCTCTTTTAGGTCCAAGACAGTCGGGAAAAACGACGCTTGTAAAATCCCTTTTTCCCGAGTATGCCTATACAAATTTAGAAAATATTAACCAAAAAGACCTAGCCCTCACAGACCCCCTCTACTTTTTAAAGTCCTACCAAAAAAATGGAGGGCTTATCATCGACGAAGCTCAAAATGCGCCAGAACTTTTCTCGCAGATCCAGCTTAGTGTCGATGAAAACAGGGGACACTACATCCTAACAGGGTCACAAAACTTTCTAATGAGCGAAAAAATCTCTCAAACACTTGCGGGCCGTGTGGCTATCTTTGACCTACTCCCCCTATCCATTAACGAGTTAAAAGAGGCAGACCTTTTATCAAAAGATCTTAACAGTGCCCTTTTCAGAGGTGGTTACCCTCGAATCTTTGAAAAAGGGCTAGCACCGGAGGATTGGTACCCTAACTATATTCGCACCTACCTTGAAAAGGATGTGCGGCAGATGAAAAATGTTCATGATCTCTCAACGTTCCAAAGATTTTTAAAATTCTGCGCTGGTCGTGTCGGCCAAGTTATAAATTTTTCTGATCTTGGAAGAGATTGTGGAATATCCTACCAAACGGCCAAGGGCTGGCTCTCCCTCTTAGAGGCGAGCTTTATCCTCTTTATGCAGCCCCCTTTTTACAAAAACTATTCCAAACGCGTCGTTAAATCAAAGAAGCTCTATTTCTACGATACCGGCCTATTGTGTTCCCTCCTCCAAATCGAATCTGTTAATGATCTAGCGCATCACTACCTAAGAGGCAACATCTTTGAATCCTACATCGTCTCAGAGCTGATCAAACTAAGACTAAATGCGGGAAAAAGACCCAACTGTTACTTCTGGAGAGATCAAAAAGGAAATGAAGTGGACTGTATCCTTGAAAGAGGAGACCAGCTCATCCCAATAGAGATCAAGTCTTCAGAGACTATTACCAAAGACTACTTCAAATCACTTCGCCATTTCTGCGAACTCTCGCAAACTCCCCCAGAAAACAGCTACCTCATCTATGGCGGCGACGAAAACCAAATCCGCCGAGAGGCCAATGTTCTTAGCTGGTCCTCATTAGAAGAGCTCTCTAACTAATTTATCAAAGAAGGGCTTGTAGTTAATTACAAGCCAGGAATGGAAAACCCAGCAGAATGAGTGGTCAATCTGCCGGGATGAGATTATTTTTGAGGAGCTGCGTAGGGGCTTAATGCGACAGTTGAAGCGGTAGTGTGTAGGGATTGAAATGTAGGGTAGGTAGGTCCTGCGAAATCGGTGTTGAAGGGAAGGTCGCCTGGCTCTAGGTAGAAGGTGTCACTCCCAAGTTTAACAGGTATTGTCATGGCATTAACTTTAGGGCCAGTTGATGAAAGGGTTACCTGAACGTCGTAGAAAAGCTTATCGACAGTTGAAAAACTGCCTGGATTACACTGAACTGCATGTTCTGCATGCTGTAGGTCAGTGTAATAGATTAGCTCTCCTTGCTTGTCCCAAATAAACGCGATATCTTGTGGCACTTCGAGGTTGATCTGAATCTTACCGTTATTGAGTTGAACGTCGGTATAGTCGGGAAGGTTATTCTCCTTCACGAATTTGTCAGCAAAGATGCGCGCCTGCTTTTCATCTGTGACGGTTTTGCAGCGCTTCACAACACGGCCCACGAGGTAGCTGCAGGCAGCTCCTGTACCGAAGTGGACGGGAAGATCTGTAAGTTCTTTTTTGAAATCCGCTGATTTGGCAAGGCCGGCAGCTGTAAATGCTGCACCTAATGCGAACTGAATCGGCGAATAGGGAACGCCCAAGGCCATCCCTTGACCAACAGCTGCACCCATCAGCGAACCGCCTAGCTTGTACCAGTTTTTGCTATCGAAGAGGCCAAAGCCAGCATCGACAAGAGCTCTGGCTAGATGGTTAAGCTCTTTCAGAGGATGAACCCCCAAGTTAACTATATTTTTTATTACTATATAAAGAGAGAGAGCCACATTGCGCGCCACCTTCATTGGCAGCTTAGCCAGATAGAGAGCAAACTCCTGATACCAGTTCGATTGACCGTTTTTTTCAAGCCACTCATTGAAGGGCTTCAAAGGCTTAAAGAGATCGACGACGAATGCGCCTAACTCATCAGCTTTGGTTTGGATCCAGAAATTAGGACAGAACTGATCTAAAACCGTATCCCAAGTATTTAACTGAGTAACAGCTCGATTGTGCCAAGTCTTTAAATCGACTTGTGATAGACTAGCAGTTAAACCACTAATACAGTTTAAATTAACTAAATTCATATTACACCACCTATTGTTATATACCAAAGTAGAATATAATATAATAGTTAACAAAAAAAACACAAGGCATCAAACGCTGGAGATTTGAAAAGCTTCAAGCTATACTCTTGTCCATGAGTTTTGATTGTGAGCGCTCACTTGTTGTCGATCGGCTATGGAGTGCGCCTAAAGGATATTTTTTAAGTGAGCTGCAGGAGAGGTGCGGTAAACATCTTTTGATTTTGACTGCCGGCGGCTCAGAGGAGGGGGATCTCTTCTTCGATTTGAGCCACTTTTTAGGCAGAGAGCCGGTCAGCTATAGCGCCTGGGAGACGCTGCCGGGAGAGGGAATCGCCCCGTCGCCCGACGTGGTGGGTGAGCGGTTTGCCACTTTAAAGCAGATCGAAGAGACAAAAGAGCCAATCGTTGTGATCAGCTCTTTGCAGGCCGCTTTACAAAAAGTCCTTCCTAAGGAGAGATTTGATGCGCTCTATCTCACCTTAAAGCGGGGCGAGGAGCATCCCTTTGATCAGCTAATTACCCGCCTTGAGGAGATGGGTTACGATAGAAGACCCATCTGCAGCGACAAAGGGGAGTTTGCCGTACGGGGTGGCCTGATCGATATCTTTCCCGTCGCTTCACCAGAGCCATTTCGTCTTGAATTTTTTGGCGATGAAGTTGAGACGATTCGGCAGTTTGACCCTGTGAGTCAAACCTCGGTACGAGGGCTAGAGGAGATCCATCTGACACCGAGCGCCGAAGAGCGCTTATTAGATAATGAGGAGCAGCTGCAGACCCTTTTAGATTACCTCGGCAAAGAGACCACTATTGTCCTCAATGACCCGGTCGCTTTAGAAGATCGCTGGCTGCAGCTTCAGGAGCTTGGCCAGCCCAATAAACAGTTTCAGACCCTCGATCAGTTTCTTAAAGCTTCAAAAGATCTCCAGATGGTCACTCTCTTCAACCAACCACTTCATGAGGTGACGAAATATGAGAGGGGCGCTTTTGAACTTTTCGGCAAAAAGTTTAAAGCTGACCATTTTCAGTTTCCTGTTGAAAAGATCTCTAGCTACCTCGGTGTTGAAGAGGATCTGATCTTCTCATTGCCAGAAGAACTGGAGATCACCTTCTTGACCTCATCGGACCGCGAGCTACAGACCATCAAAAAGCGCCTATTAGAGCGCCCTCCCCTAAAAAATTGCCGCTTTGAGAAGGGCTACCTCTCGAGCGGTTTTGTCGATCTGGCGAAGCAGCAGATGATCTTCCCCTACAGCGAGATCACAAAACATCAAAAGATCCGCCGCCAGAAGCAGCGCGGCACCTACCACCTCACACCCTTCACCTACGAAGAGCTGACACCGGGAGATATGGTCGTCCATCTGCAAAATGGTATTGGCCGCTACCTCGGCATGGTGAGAAGAAAAAACCACGCCGGCGTCGAGACGGAATTTTTTGAGATCGAATATGCCGACGGGGGACGACTCTTTGTTCCCTTAAGCCAAGCCTACCTGGTAACAAAATATATCGGCGCCCATGAGGTGGCGCCGAAGCTGCATACGATCGGCTCAGCGAAGTGGAAACGCACCCGAGAAAAGACCGAGCGACAGATCATGGGCTATGCGCAGGAGCTTTTGGAGCTCTACGCGCGGCGAAAGATGGAGGGAGGCACCGCTTTTCCTGAAGATTCCGACGAGACGAAGCTCTTCGATGAGGAGTTTCCCTATATCGAAACCGAAGATCAGCTCGCTGCCCTTGCTGCCATCAAAGAGGATATGTGTTCGAAAGAGTCGATGGATCGACTCATCTGCGGCGACGTCGGTTACGGCAAGACGGAGGTAGCGATGCGCGCCGCCTTTAAAGCGGTGATGGATGGTGGCAAGCAGGTGGCAATTTTGGTACCTACAACTATTCTAGCGATGCAGCACTATGAGAACTTCTCCGACCGGATGGCCTCTTTTCCTGTTCGCGTAGCCCACCTTTCACGCTTTTTAAAAACAAAGGAGCGAAAAGCTGTTTTAGAGGGAATTGAAAAGGGCTCTGTCGACATCGTCATCGGTACACACCGCCTCATCAGCTCAGACATTCATTTCAAAAATTTGGGACTCGTAGTCATCGATGAGGAGCAGCGATTTGGTGTGAAAGCAAAAGAGCACCTGAAAAAGACAAAGGTGGGCGTCGACTGCTTGACGCTCTCAGCGACGCCGATCCCAAGGACGCTCTATATGTCGATGATCGGTGTTAGAGACGTCTCAACCATCTACACGCCCCCACAAGATCGCCTCCCCGTGAAGTCGATCATCGCAGAGCCAAACGATCAGTTGATGCAGACAGCGCTTCTTCGTGAGATTGGCCGCGGCGGGCAAGCCTATGTGATCCATAACCGCATCGAAACGATCTTCGACCTCGCAGGGCGCCTGCGTAAGCTTCTTCCAAATGCGCGCATCGCCGTGGGCCATGGTCAGATGAGCAGTGATGAGATCGATGAGGTGTTTCACGCCTTCAAGCAGGGACGGGTTGACATCTTGGTTGCCACAACGATTGTTGAGAGCGGCATCGACATCCCAAACGCCAATACGATCCTTATCGACCAGGCGGATAAATTTGGCATCGCCGACCTCTATCAGCTAAGGGGCCGCGTCGGAAGATGGAACAAAAGAGCCTTTTGCTACTTCCTAGTGAGAAGTTTCCACCGCCTTCCCGAGATCTCTAGGAAGCGGCTCGAAGCGCTCGCTGAAAGCAGCGGCTATGGCGGCGGCATGAAGGTAGCCCTTCGCGACCTTGAAATTCGCGGCGCCGGCGACATTTTAGGCGTCGAACAGTCGGGCCACGTCTCTTCTGTCGGTTTTCAGCTCTACTGCTCACTTCTACAAAGACAGATCAAAGCGCTCAAAGGCGAGCTACCCAAAAACCTCACCGAATGCCGCGTCGAGCTCGGCGTCGATGCGCGCCTACCCGAAAATTACGTCAATGATGTCTCACTGCGCATGGAGTTCTACCGCCGCTTCGGTGAGGCGATGACAATCGATGAGCTGGAGCAGATATTCGCCGAGCTACAAGATCGCTTCGGCGCGCCTCCCCCTCCCCAAGCTCTTTGGCTCTACCACATCTCCCGCCTGCGCGTCCGCGGCTCAAAGGCCAAATGCACCCTCATCAAGATGGAGCGCTACAGCCTCCTGATCGAAAGAAAGCGCGGCGACAAAAAGGAGCAGCGCAAACATCTGCTCGGCAAACTGGATGATCCTAAAAAGATGGAAGAGGCGATCCAAGCCCTCCTTTGAAAAGGATTATTGATTAGCAAGTCGCTCTATAATATCAACCAATTGCTTTTTTCAACTAGTTACCCTTTCCATGTTTGGAGACAACAAGGGATAGCGCCACACCGATAAAGAGAATTCCCATCACAGACTCTAACATCGCAAGCGCTTTTGCCAAGCCACTTAGAGGGACAATGTCTCCATAGCCTGTTGTCGTTAATGTAATGAAGGAGAAGTAGAGCAGGTCGGTCCAATTTAGGGGCGCCAAAGAGACACTAACGCCAAAGTCAAAAGAGTTTGGAAAGAGCACCTGCGTCATGATGTAACATAGACACCAGCTGATTCCCATCATCAGATAGAGAGAAATGGCCCCATAGAGCTCATTCGTCGCAATCTCTTTTGCCTCTTGCAGAGAGCGAATCAGACGCGCCATCGAAAAGCCGTAGAGAAGAAAGAGCGTTAAGGCTTGAAAGAAGAGCAAAATGGTACTCTCTTTGACAAACGAGGATAAAAAAAGACAGACAAAGACAAAGAAGAAGAGACGCTGTCCCCCTTTTGCTAACTTGAGGCTAATCAATCCAATAATGAAAAAGTGCATTCCCCAAAAGAGAAGCGTCTCTCCAACAATATCGATCTGCTCAAAGAGCGGAAAAATTAACAGAGTTGCGACTAAAACATAAAAAAGACTCTGCCAGCGATCTTTAGGGAGATGGAGATGTTTAGATTGCATTGTCAGGTTCCTGATAAGGCCTGCCCTCAACAATAAACCGCTCCTTACAGCGAGGGCAGACAATCTCCTTTTGCCAGATCCTTAAACGCTTTTCCACATCTTTTCTTGACTCCTGTACAAAACCGCAAGAGGGGCAGCGATGCATCGTTCGAATCATATTCCAAGTGTGGGCTCCCTTTTGGTTCATTTTCCAAAGATCCCCTTCAGTATTCGTCTGATAAATCCCTCATTTCTTTTCGCAGGGGTATGAATCCGTTCCCCCCAGCCGTAAACCTCATGCATCTCACAGCCTACAATCCCCTTTCCCGGCTCGACAGGCTCTTGGATATTTGGGCTGTCGATAGGATAATCTTGATATTCTTTAAACCACATGATGGACATCCTCCTACATTTACGATATAATTTCTCATTATTTGTTAGGAGTTAAAAAATGGCACAGATCAGCACCAACGAGCTTAAGGGTGGCGTAAAAATTGAAATTGATGGACAGCCCTATGTGATTGTCTCAAACGAATATGTCAAACCGGGAAAGGGGCAGGCCTTCAACCGCGTAAAGATTCGCAACCTTAAATCTGGGCGTGTCGTCGAAAAAACCTATAAGTCGGGTGAGAAGCTCGACCTCGCCGACATCGTCGAAACCAAGATGCGCATGCTCTACATGGAGACGGATTCAGCCGTATTTATGGATGATGACACCTATGACCAGATCACTATCTCCCAAGAGAGTATCGGCGACAATAAGAAGTGGCTCTTAGAGGACCAGCTCTACGACATCGTCTTCTACAACGGCGAAGCTCTCACCGTCGAGCCGCCCACCTTTATGGATTTTGTCATCACCGAGACCGCCCCTGGAGTCCGCGGCGACACCGCCTCAGGACGTGTCCTAAAACCCGCCACCTTAGAAAGTGGAGCCGAGACGCAGGTGCCGATCTTCATCGAAGAGGGCGAAAAGGTAAAAATCGACACCCGAAACGGCGAATATGTCAGCCGCTCTAACGACTAACTTAATCAAACGCGCTGAGCTCTTAGCTAAAGCGCGCACGTTTTTTTCTAAACGCAACATTGTAGAGGTGGATACGCCGTTATTGAGCCAAGCCGCCTCTATCGATGCTCATATTGACCCGATGCCGGCTCTTTTCGACAAAAAACAGACACTCTACCTCATCACCAGCCCCGAATATGCAATGAAGAGACTCCTCTGCAACGGCATGAGCGATATCTATCAGCTCGGCAAGGTCTTTCGTGACGGCGAGGTGGGCAGCCAGCATCAGCCGGAGTTTACCCTCTGCGAATGGTACCGCCTCGGCTTCTCTTTCGATCAGATGATCGATGAGACGATCGACTTCGTGGAGCTCTTCGTCGGCAACCAGCCAAGAGATCGGCTCACCTACCGCGAAGCTTTTTTAAAATTTGCTAAACTGGACTACCTCACAGCTTCTCTTAAAGAACTTGAAAATTGCCTTCTAAATCGTGACATTGAGCCGATGATCGACCAAGAGCCGCGCGGTGACCTGTTAAATCAGATCCTAGCCCTCCTCATCGAGCCAAACCTTGGACAAAATAGCATTACAGCGCTCACCCACTACCCCGCAGGCCAAGCGGCCCTCGCCCGCCGAACCAAGATTGGCGACGAAGAGGTCGGAATGCGCTTTGAGCTCTACTACCAAGGTATCGAACTTGCCAACGGCTACCACGAGCTTGCCGATGCCAAAGAGCAGCGAGAGCGTTTCATTTGCGAAAATGCTTTAAGAAAAAAACTTAGCAAAAATGAATTCCCTCTCGATGAGGAATTCCTATCCGCCCTAGAAAAGAGCCTTCCCGACTGCTGCGGCGTCGCTGTCGGCTTCGACCGCCTCGTCATGCTCAACCTCGGAGCCTCTCACATCAATGAGGTGATGATGGTTTCTATAAGGAGCCACTGAATAGTTCAGTGGCTCCTTAATACTTCTACGTAGTCAGAACTATAATTGGCGCAACCAAGATCTAGATGAGCATAGCCTCTCTTATACTCAAACAGCTTGTAATCAAATATTTTTATATTCACAATTCTATTTGCGTAAATTAATAATTACTGTATTATTAACACCAAAATTATCTAACAATTATTTATTAAAAGTGGATCAGTGACATATTGCTAGAGCGCATAAGGCTAAACGCACCGTCAACAAGATTTTATGGAAAATCTGGATCTATCTAGAATCAAATTAAAAAAACAAAAAAAGAGGATAGCATCATGACAGCTGGAAACAAAACAATCCCCAACTATTTTATAGAATTTAGTGGTCAAAAAACCATACTACCAATACCCCAAGGCAGTGACAAAAAATTAACTACTACTGAAGTTAACGATTTAGCAAACAAAATCTTGAAAATTGCACAAAACCACGGCTCAGCAGATCAAGGGATCATCCTATCTGGTGTTTCCTCTATGGACAATTCGTCTACACGCTTTGAATATTTATGTGTTGATGGTCGGCTCTTTTCTCCTCCTTATCCACAAGAAATAAGCCAGTTATTTTGGATGCTTTTACAACATCCTTCTGTATCAGCCACCTCAGCAGCAGTAGGAAACGGTACAACCGTGAATATATTAATGTACCCATCTCCAAGGTTCGTATAAGCGACTGTCCCATGACTTACAGCTGGGTGCCACTTAATAAGAGACACCAGCCCCGTTTAAAAGGATAGGAAAGCCAATGGGGTCAATGTCACATCACTGAAGAGAAGTGACATTGACCCCATTGGCTACTCTAATTTCTCTACACAATTATGCTGTCGGCGATAGTAGGTGGATGTAATTTAATAATATCCTGAAATAGACCAGGAGCGTGTCAACATCCTTTCGGCCAGATGAGAAAATAACCCCCAAAAATATCACTAACAACGATAAAACAACCCCAAAAAATGTCACTATCGATGCTAAAGTTGCCCCCAAAAATATCACTTTGGGATGGTCCAGCGCTCGACAATGGGATAGTGGCGGCCGGCGGAGAAGGTTTTATGGGAGACCTTGAGGATGGGAGGCGCTTGGCGCCTTTTATATTCGTTAAGATGGATGAGCCGGATCAGCTCTTTGACAAGTGAGAGCTCGATGTTACCCCTTTTGGCGATCTCTTCGGGGCTTAAGTGATCTTCGATGTAGCCAATGACCACTTGGTCCACAATTGAATAGGGAGGAAGCGTGTCGACATCCTTTTGGTCGGGGCGAAGCTCGGCAGTCGGCTCTTTGGAGATGGAGCGTTTCGGGATAAGCTCTTGGTCACGGTTGATCCAGTTAGCGAGGTCGTAGACAGCCCCTTTGGGAAGGTCACCGATAAGGGAGAGCGCGCCGCACATATCCCCATAGAGCGTGCAGTAGCCAAGTGCCATCTCAGATTTGTTGCCTGTGTTGAGAAGGAGCCTACCAAACTTATTGGAGAGAGCCATTAGGAGCAGACCGCGGATCCGCGATTGGATATTCTCTTCGGTGATATCTTGGTTAAGGCCTTCAAAGGGCACTTCGAGAGTTTGAAGCGCGCTTTTATGCATCTCTTCGATCGGGAGGTTAAGGGTTTCAATTCCAAGATTTTTAGCTAAAAGGGCGGCATCTTCGATGCTATCTTCTGAGCTGTAGCGCGACGGCATAAGGACGCCGAGAACATTCTCTTTACCAAGCGCTGCCGTGGCAATAGCTGCGACGACAGCCGAGTCGATGCCACCGGAGAGACCGAGAAGCACCTTCTTAAACCCAAGCTTTTGGCAGTAGTCAAAGAGACCAAGCTTTAGCGCTTCGAAATTCTCCTCAACGCCCTCTCTTATCTTAAGTGACTCTGGTTTGGAGTCATCGATCAGCCTCTCCTCTTCAGCGAAGCCTTTAAGGCGAAGGGCAATCTCTCCATTTTTGTCGATCAGAACGCTGTAGCCATCAAAGATCAGCTGATCATTTGCCCCGACCTGGTTACAGGTAAAAACTTGGCAACCTAGCTGCTTCGCAACCCTCTTCACAACCTCTTCACGAAGGTCACTTTTACCCAAATAGTAGGGAGAGGCATTCAATACGAGCAGGAGGTCAACGCCCTTTCCATGCAGACTAGCAACGGGATCGTTAGGCCCTTCTCCCCAGATATCTTCGCAGATGAGAACAGCAACACGCTTTCCCTGAATCTCAAAGATGACCTCGCAGTTTCCCGGCTCAAAGTAGCGCTTTTCGCTAAAAACATCGTCGTTGGGAAGGAGCCTCTTGTCGTAACATTTTAGCTCTTTGCCGTTTTGGTAGATAACGCAGCTGTTGTAGAGTTTTTTGCCATGGCGCCTCGGCATTCCCACAAGGGCTGTGATAACGCCGGTAGCCGCCTCAATCTTTTTGGCCTCTTTCTCTACTGCATCCAAGAAATGGGGCATAAAGAGCAGATCTTGTGGCGGGTAGCCTGTGAGAGCTAACTCAGGAAAGATAATGAGATCAGCGCCCTCTTTTTTAGCGCGCTCGATTGCAGTAACGATCTTTTCGCGATTTTTAGAGAGATCCGCGATGGTGGGGTTGAGCTGCGCGGCGTAGAACCACATCTTTAGCTTCCGAAATCGTCGAGGACGATGTTCTCTCTGGGAACACCATAGTCATCGAGAAGTTTGAGGACGCTGACGTTATGCATTGGCGGTCCGCAGACGTAGTAAAGACACTCCTCTGGCTCCTCCATCTTACCAAGCTGCCCCTCTTCAAAGGCGCGGAAGAGGAAGTTGGTCTTTACGGGATCATTCTCTGGCCAGCCGGCATCGATATCCTCTTTAAGAGGTTCTGAGAGGACTAGATTATAAGAGAAGTTATCATGCTCTTTATCGAGTTTCTCATACTCCTCTTGGTAGATGTTCTCTTTGAGCGAGCGGGCACCATACCAGAAGGTCACCTTGCGCTTGGACTTTTCCGTATTGAAGAGATGGAGCACATGGCTGCGACCAAACGAGGAGCCGGCGCCGCCGATAAGGAAGATCAGTTCGCGCTCATCTTCGATCATAAAGGATTCACCGTAGGGGCCTGATAGCCTCACCTTGTCACCCGGCTTCAAAGAGAAGGTGTAAGATGAGCAGAGGCCCCAAGGAATCTTGCTGGAGGGCTTTCCATTTTCAAAGGGAGGCGTCGCAATACGGATGTTAAAGAGAAGCTTTCGCCCTTCTGCCGGGTAGGAAGCCATCGAGTAGGCGCGAATATCTTCGCCGTTGATATGGCTGAAGTCGAGCTCGTTGTCAAACATGCCAAATCTCTCCCAGTCATCCCAAAAATTCTTATCCATCGTCTCTTTCCAGTCCGATGTATTGGTCTTAAATGGGGGGACATGAAACTGCAGATAGCCGCCAGATTGATAGGGGACCTCCTCTCCTTCGGGAATCTCCACCAACAGCTCCTTAATGAAGGTGGCCACATTTTTATTGCTGACTACCGTCGCCTGCCACTCCTTTGTATCGAGGGCATGCTCGTCAACATGGACATGCATTGGGCCATTGACCTTCGCCTGGCAGGAGAGGCGCCACCCCTCTTTGATCTGCCTCTTAGTAAAGGTAGACTTATCTGTCTCCAGAGCAACGGGGGCGTTCTCAATCACCTGCACCTTACACTGCTTACAGGTAGCTTTCCCACCACAAGGTGAAGGAATTGGGATGTCATGCGTTGTCAAAGCGTTGAGAAGAGTTCCGCCCGCCTGCGTCTCAAAAGTGAGGTCCGAATCCTCGTTGATGGTGATTTCACACTCCTCTGTCGAGACCAGCTTTGCCCTCGTAAAGAGGATCATCCCTGCCAAAAGTAGGCCGATCGCAATGAAGGCCAATACAGCGTAAAAGACAAGTTCGAAATCGATGCCAAGCATTGAAACTAAAAGGGGATATTCTAGAGCCATCTAACCTCTTCTTAAATAGCTGACTATCCTAAAATTGTAGATAAAGTTCAAGAATTTTGCCTTCGCCAAATCCCAGCAAGAGAACTATCCTAATTTTACCCAGAGCCCACCAGTGATCCAACTACGAGGCGAATAGTGCCTCGGCATGTCCAAACTGCTCTAGAAAACGACCGACTAGGGGGAGAAGTCTAGGGTGGCGGTGACGAAAACCTCGCTACTGGTGAGGATGCCACTCCCTAAAAATTTCAATGTGCAAGCGTGCAATGCCGGGAATGTAGGACTCGATCTCTTTGCGTATAAATTTCTTGATATCCATCTTCTTGATTTGACCACAAAAAAAGAAAAATGGGCTATAATATCCCCTAAAACGAGAGGGATATGTAATGAGTGAAGGTCAATTAAAAATTCATAGTGAAAATATTTTACCGATCATTAAGCGCTGGCTCTACTCCGACAAGGAGATCTTTTTAAGGGAGCTGGTCAGCAATGCAACGGACGCACTGCAGAAGGTGAAGTGGCTCGGCGGCGAGGGGCCTCTCGAGATTTCTGTTGAGGTGAAAGAGGGCAAGCTCCTCATCAGCGACAGCGGCATCGGGATGAGCGCAAGTGATGTAGAGAACTACATCGCCCAGATCGCCTTCTCGGGCGCCGAAGAGTTTGTGAAACAGCATGAAAAACTAGGAGATGATGCCTTTATCGGTCACTTCGGCTTGGGATTTTACTCCGCCTACATGGTAGCCGACCTCGTCGAAATCGACAGCTCAAAAGAGGGTGAGGAGGCTGTTCACTGGTCCTGCGATGGCGGATCGACCTACAGCGTCGAAAAGGGAACGAGAGAAAAACGCGGAACAACCATTACCCTCCATATCAATGAAGAGAGCAAAGAGTATCTCGAGCCGACCAAACTAAGAGAGCTTCTAAAGAAGTACTGCTCTTTTCTACCTTTCCCTATCTCCTTAAATGGTTCAGAAATCAACAACCAAAACCCTCTCTTTGTGAAGGCACCAGCCGACTGCACAAAAGAGGATTACCTCGCCTTCTATAAAGAGCTATACCCTCTTGAGCCTGAGCCGCACTTTTGGATTCACCTCAATGTCGACTACCCCTTCCATCTCAAAGGCGTTCTCTACTTCCCCAAAGAGGATCATCAAAGGGATTTGAGCCAATCGAACCTGCAGCTCTACTGCAACCGCGTCTATGTCACAGATGAGTGCAAAGAGATCCTGCCGCGTCACCTCACTTTGATGAAGGGTGTGATCGACAGCCCCGATATCCCGCTCAACGTCTCCAGAAGTGCCCTGCAGATGGACTCCACAGTCAAACAGGTCGGAAGCCATATCTCCAAGAAGGTGTGTGACAGTTTAAGAAAGCTCTACAATGAAGATCGCTTAAGCTATATCAAGAGCTTCCCCGATCTAGAAGCGATCTTAAAGATCGGCGCGATCGATGATGAGAAATTTTGCGAAAAGGTTAGCGATTTGATCCTCTTTGAGACCGTCGAAGGCAGCTGGACAACAGCCAAAGAGTATGTCGAAAAATGCGGCAACCGCCTCCTCTACATCCAGCGCGGCTGCCACTCGCCCCTTGTCGACCACTACCGCGAAAAGGAGATCGACCTCCTCATCTCCTCTAGCTACCTCGACCCGCACCTCTTTCCTAGGCTAGAAAGAGGCCTTGGCGAGGCGCGTTTCGTCCGCCTCGACGGTGAGCTGAACGAAGAGCTGCTAGATAGTGAAGAGACAAGCGACGAAGCTGCCGCCATCTTCCGTCAACATCTCGGTGAACAGACGATCGAAGCGAAGAGCTTTAAAAGCGAGGCGATCCCTGCCCTACTTATCTTTGATGAGGATAAGAGGCGCCTAAGAGATGCCCTTTTGGCCTTTGACCCGAAGCAGGCTCAGATGCTACCTCAAGAGAGCCGCTTTGTGATCAACACAAAAAATCCGCTGATCAAACAGGTCTGCCAGCTAAATGAGAAGAGCCCCGAGCTAGCGGAGCAGATCAGCAAGCAGCTCTACCAGCTCTCACTTCTCAGCGGCAAAGAGATGAAACCGGAGCAGCTAGGAGATTTTGTCACCAAAAGTCAACGGCTCATCGCAAGCTTGGTCAATGAGCTAATATGAAGTGGATCCTTTGGTTTTTACCGCTTCTGTGCTTTGCAAAAGAGCCGCTCCATTTCCTAACCTGGACGGATGACCCTCTCCATACAATGACCGTGGTCTGGCTGACGCCAAACGAGAATTGCCATGATGTGATCGAACTTAAAGTGGGAGAGAACTGGAGCCCCAAGGTGGGACGCCATCAGCAGATCTCCCTTGACCAGACCTGCTACGCGGTCCATCAGATTGAGCTGCGCCGTCTGAAGCCGGGAGAATCTTATGAGTACCGGTTTAACAAAGAGGGCAAAGTTCACAGCTTCAAAACCGCACCAAACAGTCTTGAGGAGGATTTGCGCTTCTTTGTAGGAGGAGACGCCTACCATGATGATAAGGAG
>JAJFMK010000112.1 GCA_021772215.1 Chlamydiota bacterium
GGGCTTAACCAGAGCAGCTCATCGATGGGCATTCCGGAAGACTTTGTGAAGCATACGCTTTCCATTCCCTTTAACGATTTTGAGGCGCTCGAAGAGACCTTCAAAAAGTTTGGCTCACAGATCGCCGGCCTCATCATGGAACCTATTGCAGCCAATATGGGCATTGTACCACCTCAAAAGGGCTTTTTAGAAAAGGCAAGAGAGCTAACCCAAAAACATGGCGCGCTTCTCATATTTGATGAGGTGATCACTGGCTTTAGGGTCTCTCTTGGCGGCGCACAAGAGCTCTACAATGTCAAACCCGACCTCACCTGCCTTGGCAAAATTGTCGGTGGCGGCTTCCCGGCAGCAGCCTTTGGCGGCCGCGCCGATGTCATGTCTGTCTTAAGCCCACTTGGCGGCGTCTACCAAGCAGGAACGCTCTCCGGCAACCCCGTTGCCATGCATGCCGGACTCACAACCCTCAAGCTGATCCAGCGCCCCGGCCTCTACCTAGAGCTCGAACAAAAGGCGCAGACTATCACCGCTCCGATCCAAGAGGCAATTAAAGGGAAAAATATTACTTTAAACCGCGTCGGCACCATCTTTACCCTCTTTTTCGGAGTCAATTCTGTGAACTCCTTCGATGATGCCCTCAAAGCCGACACCGAACAGTACAAAGCCTTCTTTAACGCCCTTTTCGAAAGCGGCATCTACCCACCCCCTTCCGCCCACGAGGCGTGGTTCGTCTCCGCCGCCCACACCCTAGAAGACTTAAAAGAAACCTCCGAGCTAATTATTTGTAACGTACCTAATATCAGTAGTTTATGACATACCTCAAAGCTATCGACCTATTTTACCCTACACCTTCGAGAAACTAACTAACTGTTAATTAACTTACTTTTTATGAAAAAATTCTTGATAATTATTTCAATAACATAATTTCTCTATAACGAAAAAAAAAGGAGTTAAAAAATGATTGGTGTTAATTTCCTCTCATATGCGAAATATGGTGCCACTGCCGGCGCAGTTTTAGGGGTCGGGCTCGGTATTAGAGAAAAAATTAAAGAACAAACCCCTAAGCAAAGCGGTGGCATGGTTAATTTTAATGTTTCTCCTATAATTCCACCTGTTTGTATTGCAGCAGGAGCTATTACCTTTGGAGCCGCTCAAATCGCCTACCCTTATGCATCAAGTGCAGCTCGTGCTACCGGATCAACAATCTATTCTCTAATCAAAGTCCCTAGCTCAACTACTATCATCTTTGCATCCCTCGCTTTTTCCATTCTCTTAGCAACTAAATAACTCTGAGACCTCTTCAAACCTAAGAGACTTCCCTATATGAGCAGATTCGTTGGTCTCTTAGCGGTGTGTATCAGGCAGGAACGCTCTTTGGCAACCCCGTTGCGATGCATACAAGGCTAACGGCCCTCAAGCTAAACTCTGAGAAAAGACCTAGAATACCACGGTACAAACAGCGATGGTCTTGTCTACCTGGGAGAAAGTTATTTTTTAAATGCCACCAATTCAAAAGTATGGATATTAAATCCTGACAACTTTATAATGAGCCATTTAGCCAGGAGATTTATGATTACATTTAATGAATTCAAACAACGAGTTAACAGCATCGAGTATGGCTTTCACAACCCCGAGTCGGCTGTTGTGCTGGTCCCATTTCTTTCCACTGTTGTCAAAATCATCCGTACAAACAACCTAAGAGAGAAAGCCCCAAAGAAAACAGACCCTCAGCCTATTGGAAAAGTATTGGATTTTCATAAAGAGGCGGATCGATTCACATATTGGCACTTTGCTGGGGCTTTTATTAAGTTCATAGCCTTACGCATCTTATTTACCCCACCAAGCCTCATTGCAGGAGCCATTGCTCTCAGCTGTCTTTACGAGGTGATAACCCTTATTAATACACATAACGAGTTTGGCACCACAGCTGGGGATGCCAGAGGCTCCTGGGCACTAAAATCTTAATATAAAAGATTCTCTAACATCGATCTTATCTTCTAAAAAACTAGCTTCATGTGATAAAATATTTATCCATGAAGTACCTTTACTCTTTGTTACTAATTCCATGTGTAATTTTTTCTTTTAATTACACAACCTCATCTAACCATGAACAGATTAGCGTTCAAAACGCCCTGGAGATGGTCTTGGCACTGCCGGAAACGGCTGCTCTTTGGAAGGAGATCCAGAGCGAGGGCCCCGTTCGGGTGATCGCTGTATCTAGCCCCTTCCAGTTTGAAGCTGTTTGGGAGGGCGAAGCCCGCGTCATCTTGGTGAACTTGGGAATGGCTCGTTCTAAAGCATCGATTATCTCCTCCATTCTATTTGAGATGCAAAATGCGAAAGGCAACAGAAAACTCACCTCTCTTTACAGCGCCGCGCGCTGGAATCAGATGAGTCTTGATCAGTTTGCTACTGAAATCGAGCAGTTCGAATATGAGAATCTTATCAACGCTGAAAGGCTCCTAAAACAGGGGCAAGGCCGCGGCATCTATCCAAGGGAGTGCTTCCTACCCCATTTCGTCAACTTTAGCGATTATCTTCACACACAAGAGATCACCGGCCACACCGCCTACCATCGCGACACGTATAAAGCATTGCAACAGAGCTAAAGATTCTCGATAACAATAAAGAGTGATCCAAAACTTTATGATTTATCTTTGAGAGATCTCTTCAATTTCCGGAACACCTGCCCTGCAACTTTCATAAGTACCTGTGCTTCTTCTCTGGTCTCTTTCCTAGCTAGCATTCTATCCAAATCTACATTCTTCATTTCTACTAAGCGTGTTAACTCTTCTGAAATTGTATCATCCGTTAAACGAACAGTTGCCAAGAGAGCTACGGAATCCCTTTTCATAAAAAAGTAAGAAACCATAGCATCACCAAGGCCTATCCCATCCTTTGTTCGAGGAATAATATCTTCTGATAAGGGAGTAATCGATTTAACAAAATCTTCACCATAAAAGTCTGATCTTAAAAACCAAGTAAAGGGGAGTCCTTCTCCCTTTTCTTTATTGCAATTTCCACACATTCCCACAATATTTCGAGAATCAAATAGGTGCACTTCCCATGCTATCCGGTTTAACACATTTTTTTTCCCTTTACTGTCTTTTGTTTTGAGAGAATCTGGAAAAAATTTAAGGGATAACTTACGAAGTCTCTCCCAGATGATAGAGGAGGGAAAAACATGCTCCCCTTGTAGATCATTTTTATCAACCCAATGCCCACCAAAGCAAAGGACTAATTTATGATTGTTTCTCTTTTCAGCAGTTGCATGATAACCAGTGCCCTCTTGAGCTTGAAGAAAAAATGCTTTAGCGAAAGCAATCTGTTTAGCAAGCAATACTATATTTTCGCAAAATACATTCCCACCAGGACGCGCTTTCACGTCTCTTTTGGCCGTATCTTTATGCTTATCTTCTAAACTCTGTTGATATTTTGAGCTCTCAGTTACACCAAACAAATATTGTGGGTGAACTGTTGGAATCAGCGCAAGATCTCCGTTAAATTTTGTCACCGCAATTTCTTTAGTGGTGTCTTCAACCTTTTTAGAGAGCTTCGTAGCTTCAGAAGTAGCTCCTAGTTGTACTTTCCGCATCTCCTGCCCTTCAAAGGGCTTTTTCTTACCCTGAGGGATCATTTCCCCGAAGTTGACATAGATCTGTTCAAACGAGACTGTTGCCATTATTTCCCCTAAAATATCATTAACCAGATAACTTATAGATAGCTATCTTATCATCTTTCTATTTGAGTTGGAAATAAAAAAGCAGTTCCCTCTAATTTCATAAGGAAAATCAAATCGATAGCACTTCATCACAGGAAATCTTTGTAGACGATTCATTCATCTTTTTGTTATGACTCTTAATCATGAGAATTCTGCTTTGCCTCTGCTTATCTTTTATTTCTCCTTTAGGAGCTAAACCGCTTTTTTTGGAGATTGAGGGCTATCTTTCGAGAGCCACAGCCGAAGAGGCGATGCGCGAGATTGATAGTTTCTCCGATGAGAAAATCGTCACAATTATCCGTAGTGACGAGGGTGATCTAAATGCCGCTTTTGCTTTGGGGCGCGCCCTAGCAAGTTGGAAAGAGAAAAACACCCAAGGAGACCTAGTCATCTACATTGATGAAAAGGCTTTAGGACCTGCGGCAATCCTCCCCTTCCTAGCAAACAGCCTCTACCACTCAAACTTTGTCTCTTGGGGTGACATCCACTTCGAAGACGAGGAGGATATGCCCAAAAACCTCCTCATCTCACAGCTGACAAGCCTTATTAGTCCTCAAGAGAAGCAGTTGCTTCAGACAGCTAAAGAGATGGCCGGCGAGAGCGACCTTATTTTAAACCGCTACCAGATCGACCAGTTTGCCATCAGCGAAGGAACACTCACCAAAGAGGCATTTAAGAAGCAGTTCGACATTGAAGAAAAGCCCCCTTCAATTCAAACAGTCAACGAAGAGGCGTACGACCTCCCCCTCGATAAGCAGCTTGCCGACGCCATTACCTATAGTCCTGATGGCAAAAATCTGATCGGCTATCTTAAAATAGATGATAAAAAAACCAGCATCAACCAGGGAACTTGGCTCTATATCACGAAAGCAATTGAAGTGTTCAAAGAGAAAAGGCCGATCTTTGTCATCTTAGAGCTCGACACTCCCGGCGGCGAAGTCTACGCGGCGCAAAAAATTAGCGACGCGCTCAAAGAGCTCGACACACAAGAGGGCATCCCCGTCATCAGCTTTATTAACAACTGGGCGATCTCTGCCGGCGCCATGATCGCCTACTCAACCCGCTTTATCACCATTGCCAAAGATGCCGCCATGGGCGCTGCCGAGCCGATCCAGCAGGTGGCCACATCACAAGAGACTCAGGTAGCTTCAGAAAAAGTTAACTCTGCCATCCGCGCCGACTTTGCTAACCGCGCCGCCTTTTTTGGCAGAAACCCTTCCCTAGCAGAAGCGATGGTGGATAAAGATATTATATTAGTTAAACGGGACGGTGAAATAGTCAAGCTGACGAATGAAGATCAGATCCGCTCATCTGATCAGGTGATCACCCAAAAGGGAAAGCTTTTGACTTTGAGCGCGCAGGAGATGATGAATTTAGGTGTCGCAGACATCCTACTTGATCCTCAAAAGCTAACTCCCATCACTAAAAAAGAGCAGGAAAAAAATCGCTGGCCCTTTAGCAAAACTCTTCTCTCTACATACCCCTTCTTTGCGAAATTTAAGGAAGCTGAAGTTATCGGCTATGAGGTCGATGCGAGAACGCGCTTTTTTCAATTTCTCATGACACCGATGGTCTCATCACTGCTCTTTTTGGGGTTGATGATCGGCTTCTATATGGAGCTCTCCACGCCAGGGTTTGGCTTTGCGGGATCTGTCGGTACCATCTGCCTCATTTTAATCGTCCTCTCCAGCTTTGCGCTTGAAATAGGAAGCTGGCTGGAGCTGCTCTTGATGGCCATTGGCCTGGCCCTGTTTTTAATCGACCTCTTTGTGATCCCCTCTTTTGGCCTTTTGGGGTCCGTAGGTGTGATCGCCTTTATCGCCGGCCTTGTGGGGCTGATGGTTCCCGGCTTAGAAGATGTCGACTATTCATTTGACACAGGCGCTCTCAATGAGGTGGGAATGGAGGTGTTACGACGCCTCGCCTGGCTAGGGGGAGCGCTGATTGTAGGATTGATTTCTATTGCTCTGCTCGCTAAATATGTGATGCCCTCCTTTAAACCGTTCCGCAGGCTCGTCTCTGATGGAGAGCAGAGCGGCTACAGCGCCGGCGAGTCAAGTGATACGATGCCGACTGTGGGTAAAGAGGGCGTTGTTATCGCCCCTTTGCGCCCCGCAGGCCGTGTCCTTATCGAGGGGCGAAACATCGACGCCATGAGTGTGGGATCGTTTATTGAAAAGGGAGAAAAGGTGAGAGTAGCTAGAATCGAAGGAAGCCGTCTCTTTGTGAGGAAAATTTAATGGAGCATTTTTGGAATCCCTATCTCCTCCTATTTTTGGGACTTACGATGATCTTCATTGAGTTCTTTGTGCCAGGTGGCGTCCTAGGTGCCGCAGGCGGCGTTGTTCTCCTCTTAAGTATTATCGCATTTTGGTCTGCCGGCTACTCCCCTCTCGCCACTTTAGTTTACTTTTTCGTCGTGATCACACTGTTGATCACCCTAATCCGCTTTGCCCTCTGGCGCATCAATCGAACCGGCAGCAAAAATAGCATCTTACTGCGCGATGACCAGAGCGGCTATGTCGCCTCGACCTACGACCTTGAGATGGTCGGCAAAGAGGGCGTATGCGGCACAGATCTCAAGCCTGCAGGGAAAATACTCATCGAAGGGGTCGAATATCAGGCCGTCAGCGAGATGGGTTATATAAAAAAAGGAACAGAGATCCTCGTCCTCAGGGGCGAAGGAGCACACCTCATCGTTAAGGAGAAGAGTTAATGGGTATCGAGTTTTATTTTCTATTTATTGTTTTAGGGATCATTGCGCTCATCCTGCTCAGCATCTTGGGCAAATATGTGAGCCTTTGGTTTCAAGCGTTTGTCTCCGGCACACCGATCGGATTTTTCAACATCATCGGAATGAGCTTAAGGAAGATCCCTCCACGAGTAATCGTCACAGCTAGGATCAACTCCTTCAAAGCGGGCCTGAAGCAGATCTCGGTCTCCGACCTTGAGACCCACTATCTAGCAGGCGGAAACGTGATCGCTGTGGTCATTGCGATGATCGCTGCCGATAAAGCGAATATTCCGCTCGACTGGCGCCGCGCGACAGCGATTGACCTCGCAGGCCGCGACGTACAGGGCGCGATCCGCACCTCCGTCAATCCTAAGGTGATCGACTGCCCTCCGCAACAAGAGCGCGGACGCGGCGACTACATCGCCGGTGTGGCAAAAGATGGAATTCAGCTTCTCTGCCGCGCTCGGGTGACGGTACGCACAAATATCGTCCAGCTCGTGGGCGGTGCGACAGAAGAGACGATCATCGCCCGTGTCGGTGAGGGTATCGTCAGCGCTATCGGTGCCTCGGACTCCTACCTCCACGTTCTCGAATCTCCTCAGCAGATCTCGATGTTGGTTTTGGAGAAGGGTCTCGACTCACAGACAGCCTTTGAAATTCTCTCGATCGATATCGCCGACATCAACGTCGGAGAGAACATCGGCGCGAAGCTGCGCACCAAAAAGGCAGAAGCCGATATGGAGATCGCAAGAGCTGAAGCGGAGAAGCGCCGTGCGATGGCTGTCGCCGCTGAGCAGGAGTGGAAAGCAACCGTCAAAGAGAAAGAGGCGCTAGTGATGGAGAGCCAAGCTCAGGTGCCGCTTGCCATGGCAGAGGCGCTAAAAGCCGGAAAAATAGGCTACTTTGATAATCTAAGAATGCAGAACATCCAATCAGACACAGATATGAGAAATTCACTCTCTAAAGAACCCGAGGATAAATGAGTCTAATTGAGCTGATAGGCTTTATCATCACGATGCTGATGCTCACCTTCCTCTTTGGCCGGCAGGTCAGAGAGGAGCGCAAGCGCCGAAAGGACCCGGAAGGCTATGAGAGAGCGCAGAAGGAGAAAGAGAAGCAGCTCGAAGAGCTTATCTATGGCCACACCCTCGAGCCGGAAAGTGAAGGGGTCATTAAAGAGGAAGAGGAGCTTGAAGTTTGGGAGCAGCCGGCGTATAAAGTTGAAGAGGCTGAACCTGCCAAACCTAAAATAACTATGGAAGCAAAAAAAGATCACCCCTCACGTGCCCAAATGGC
This sequence comes from Chlamydiota bacterium, assembly GCA_021772215.1. Taxonomy (GTDB): domain Bacteria; phylum Chlamydiota; class Chlamydiia; order Chlamydiales; family JAJFMK01; genus JAJFMK01. The sequence continues at coordinate 7,749 of JAJFMK010000112.1, forward strand.
TGTTCAATCCCTGGGGCGTCCTGCGAATATGCTTGTTCTTCGCACACTTTTCGGTCCCCCAAAATCCTTAGATGAGCAGAGGTGGTGGTGAGTCAATACGCTAAAGTCAACGCTCTCGTTGAAAAAAAGTGCCGCGAGGTGGGCCGCGCGCCCGACTCCGTAACGGTGATCGCCGTCTCTAAAGGGCGCGCCCTTGAGGATATCGCAGACGCCTACGCTCAAGGCTGTCGTCACTTTGGCGAAAATCGCGTCGAAGAGTTCTTCGACAAAAGCGGTCAACTGCCCAGCAATATCTTCTGGCATATGATTGGACATATCCAGAAGAAAAAGGTGAACAAAGTGGTCAACGCCTTCTCCCTTCTTCACTCTATCGACACCTTGGAGCTGGCAGAAAAGGTCAACGACCGCAGCCAATCACTTGGCCTGATCACTCCAATCCTCTTAGAGTGTAACACCTCCGGCGAAGAGAGCAAGTTGGGGCTCGACCCCGACACTTGGAACAATCACTGGCCCAAGCTGATCGAATTAAAGGGCATATCAATCATGGGTCTGATGACGATGGCCCCCCTAACCGAAAATGAAAAGATCATCCGACAAACGTTTCGCACCCTTCGCCAGTTCCAGCTCCACCTTCGCGAACTTAGAACCCCCAACGCTCCCTTAAAGCAGCTCTCCATGGGTATGAGTAACGACTGGGAAATCGCCATCGAAGAGGGCTCGACCCTCCTTCGCATCGGAAAAGCCATCTTTGACTAAAATATAACTCATTTTACCCAAATATAACTCATTCTAGCTAAATTTATGAAAAGTGAGGCATATATGACATATGTTTTTGACAAATATACCTCATCTTACGCAAAATACGGTAAAATGAGGTATATATGTTATATCCTGAGGTAGAGTCTCACGTCCTGGAGTTCAAAAGCAGCATCCCAAAAAATGATCAGATCCTTAAAACAGTTATTGGATTTTGTAATCAAGCAGGAGGAAAACTACTTATTGGGGTCAACGACTTAAGGGAAATCATTGGATTAGAAGAAGATGAAGCAATTCAACTCGTCGAATGGATAGAAAAGGCCGTTTACGACGCCACCTCCCCGCCAATTATCCCACGCGCTTTAATTCAACGTATAGGAGATAAACTTCTTGTCGTTATAGAGGTCAATTCGGGAATGAACAAGCCCTACCACCGTACTTCAGAAGGCTTAGAAAAGGGAACCTACATCCGAATAGGAACCTCTACCACGCGTGCCAGCCTGGAAATGATTGAAGAGCTTAAGTGGCAATCCCGAGGCCTCTCTTACGACTCCATGCCTCTCTACCAATCCTCAGAAGATGAACTAGACAAAAAGAAAATCCTATCATTCTTGCAATCAAGGAAACACCCAGGATCTGCCACACCAACCGATGATACCCTCTTTAATTATAACCTCATCAAGGAAGAGCACTTTCGACGCTATCCGACTAATGCAGGGATACTGCTCTTTGGAAAAAGGGTCGATCACTGGTTTTCTGAAGCAATGACTATTTGCACCCATTTTTCAGGAACTAGTGGACGGGAAGCTATCGCAACTCGAGACTGCATAGGCACTCTTTTCGAACAGTTCGAAAACGCCTATGAGTTCATCTTAGGTCGCCTAAATCGCTCATTTACAATTAAAGGACCCCGCAGGGAAGAAAAATTTGAACTTCCGGTTATCGCTATACGCGAACTTTTACTCAATGCCCTCATTCACCGTAATTACCACCATAAAGCTCCTACAAAAGTAGCTATTTATGAAGACCGGATTGAAATTTTTAGTCCCGGGGGATTTCCTACCCCTTTTCCCAATTTGAGACTTGGACTAACAGATGTACGAAACATCGCAATTTGCAAGGTTTTCAGAGAGGCTAACTACATTGAAAAACTAGGATCGGGTTTTGTTACAGTCTTTGATAGCTATGTAGAATGGAAGCTCCCCGAACCAAAAATCATCAATGGTGATGTTTATGTGAAATGCATCCTTCCCAGAGAGAAATTTCAAGAGGAATTTGTTTCTGATCCCAATCAACAAATTTTAGATCTTTTTGCTACTGCCGACAACCTATCGGTATCAGAAGTGATGTCGCAACTAAAAATCCCCCGAGCAACCGCAACCCGCCGGCTAAAAGCACTTGTAGAGGAGGGAAAACTTATTCAAGTTGGCAAGGGCAAAGGGACGAAATACTGCCTCAAATAATGAGCTCTAGCTTGTTGTAGCCAGATGTTTAGCCTGAGCAATCCTCACCTCAAACTTCTCCTTCTCCCAACTTTTACAGCCGGACCAGTAGAAGGTGAAGGCGACTTTGGTGTCTACGAGCAGCTGCTCAGTTTCGAGGTCGACATACCAAATTCCCAAAGTGGTATCGACTGATTCGACATCTTTTGATGTAGCCCAGCCATCTAAACTGTATTGCAGACGAAAGGGCGTCTTCGCCTCTATACGGAGCCGCTTACCCTGATCAATCCTGCTGATCCTATGGTTAAAACGCCAAAAATGGAGATTTGAGGTCACCTTCTGTTCTACATAGCGGCGATAGACCGGCTCAATGAGGTCGAAAACGCGGCCTTGGCTAAGGGAACGAAATAGGCGTACATATTCTGAATGGGTCCAGACAAGCGGCATCGCAGAGCCGGAAGGGTGGCCATTGAAAAGGTCTAATTTGGGGATGTCGGCGCTCTCCCAGATCTGCTCGGGGAAAAACTGCGCAGCATTGCTCTGACGACACATCGTCTTTAGAAGTTTCCAGCCGAGGTCTTTGTCACCGCGCGCCAGCTCGTAGTGTCCCCTCTCTCCGACCATCAGGGGCCATCCGCGCCCCACCCCGGTCCCGTTGTAAGGGGAACCATCTTCATGTTCCCCATAACCATCGTCATTATAGCGATGCCACACTGGTCCTGTTTTCGTATCCGTTCTCAGCAGATGATCGATCACCTTCACGGTATCTAAGATACGTGGATCTTTCGCATCGCGAAGACCGAAGCGCACGAGAGCCAAAGCGTCGCAAGAGACGATCTGATCTGCCATCACATCGGAGTCTTTCCAGGGAATATTTTTGATGTGGAAGTCACCCTGAGAGGGTTCGATATCGAGGTTTTTGACATCGGGGGCAATCCGAATGTAATACCCTTTGACCCCAACTTCCTTAGCGAGATCTGTATCTTCGACATAGATCCACTGCTCGATAAGCGAGTTCCAGCAGTCCGCCATCTCAATGAGGTAGCGGCTAGCGGCGCTGTTGCCAAGCTGTTCGTAAGTTTCGGCGGAGACGAGAAGGGCGGAAATCTCGTTAGCTAAGGTGAAGGGGGTGTAGCCGCCATTTTCCTCCCAGCGATCTTCTTGAGTGACCGGCCCATTTTGTACGATATAGCAAACCGCCTTGCAAATCATCTCCTGAGGATCAATATTTTGCAGCTGATCATGCTTGGCCAGGCGGTTGGCAAGGAGAATCGGCATTGCCGTCTCATCCATCTGTATGCCGGGCCAGTAGGCCTCCCCTGTCACCCACATACATTGCGGCCAGTGGCCATCTTTGTCTTGCGTGCACATCAGATAGAAGAGGATCTCGCGCGCAGCCTCACTGTCGCCCGCGGCGGACAGACCCGCTGCTGTCTCCACGAGGTCTCGCGGCCAGATCAGGTGATATCCCCCTAAATTGGCATCCCCTTGGCTTTTTCCCCAAGGGATCGAGAGGCTGGCAATGACAGAGCCCTCAAAGAGCTTCGTGCGGTGACACTTCATCACCATCACACTCGTGCGGAAGAAATCTTCAAGCGTCTCATCCTCGTGTGAGGGGGTGTGAAGATTGAGATAGCTCTCCTCCCAATCAGCCTTGTAGTGATCGAAGATAAGATGAGGGTCTGATAAAAGCGTAGCTCGACACATCTGACCGGCGGTGAGCTCGTTACTGCCAAAACTTACCGAAATAAAGAGCTCTTTAGAGTTTAACGGAAGCTCCCCGGTCAGCCCAATATTTCCATCATTTACTTTTGTATAGATCTCTTGAATCTGTCGATTGTTCTTCAACTGAATCCAGCCATCGTTAACCCCTACATAGCCGCAAGAGCGAAGCAAAAAGCCCTGGTTTGACCCTACAACCATGCAGCAGTTATTGCGCTTAGCACAGAGGAGATCAACCCCTTTATAGTCGCCAATCCAGCCGTTGTTGTGGTAGCCCTCATTATCAATGTGGGGTGTAACGTAGCAAAAAAGCCGATAGTCTTCGATCCTCCCCTTGAGAGGTTCAAAAGCGATGCGGGTCACAAGCGAGTCTCGTCGCGGGTCACTATAGATCCACTTTATTAGACGGTAGCGCCCCTCCTTACACTCTGTAGTTACTCGATAGGCGGGAACACCGGGGGAGATATATTCGATCTTGTGGGTAGCGTCATACTTCTCATAGGAGACGAAATCCTCGCCAGTCACGATAAACTCAATTTGGCGGGTATTGGCGCGGTCAATTGAGGGGTAGTAGACCTCAGTGATAACCCCCTTTGCCAGTGTAAACCAGATTCTTGACTGCTTTGAATATGCTGAACCTACCGCATCTTTTGAGCTTCTCGTCCAGTGTGGCTCCATGCCGGGTCCATTAGGGGCAATTTTCTCTTCCATATTTTGTTCTTTACCTATTTAAGTTCGGTTTGCCAAGTAATTTTATGTCATATAAACTAAAGTAAGTTGCTTAAATAATTAAG
>JAJFMK010000113.1 GCA_021772215.1 Chlamydiota bacterium
TCTGAATGAAGCTCGGATCCTTAGATCCCATCCATGAGATCTCGTCGAACAAAACAATGTCTTGGGGTTTGATCTGTTCACTTAGATAATCAAGGGCATCGCTCCAATCATGAAACGTAAAGGGGGGGACATTTAATTTGCGGGTAAGTTGTCTCGCAAAGTGGTCTCTTTGGTATTGATCATCCATTCCCTCTTGGGGAGCCAACCCTGTAAAGCTCCAGAGTTGGCTTTTTGGCTGTTTTGATGCGAATTCTGCAATGAGTCGGCTTTTGCCCACTCTTCGCCTTCCCTTAACGACAACAAGGGCAGGGTCTTTTCTTGTGGAGAGCTTTTTAAGCTTTTCTAGCTCCCGTTTCCTGCCCACAAATATTTTACTGCTCAACATAACCGTTATTATGTAATGAGCATAAATAAATGTCAAAGCTTACTGCTCAAAACGCGAAATTATGCGATTTGAGCATTTACAAAGTGAAATAGACTTAGGTTCAGTGGATTAGGAAGATGGGCCAGATTTGTAGAAGTGTTGATAATCAACGTAGCCTCTTGTTGATTTCCAATCACCACCCCATTGCCAGCCTCTTTTTGTGAAAGCTGTGTGGCAGGCGTCGTCTGGCTTCATGACGCCGCGGGCGGGTAGGGAACGGCTCAGAACGGGGGCGCTATTAGGGGGGATGAGGGGTGCATCTCGTTTATAGGGGTTGAGGAGCGGATTGATGTCGATGGCGAGGCCGAGGCTATGAATCGACCACTCATTATCTGATCCCGTGATGGGGCGGCAGCAGTAGCCGCTGCTGTTGTTGTCCTCTGTAGAACGGAGGTCACAGGAGTTGTAGAGATCGATGGGGCGGCACTTATCGATCGGATAGCGCGCCTCGAAAAGCTCCTGGAAAATTTCGATCACCTCGTTGGCTACCTTTTCATGAACCACAATCTCTCCTTGATGAACCAGATCGTCGAAGCCAAAGTGGTTAAATTTGATGGAGACCAGTTCGCGATAGTGAACGGGAGCACTTTTTTGGTAGGAGTGGGGGGGCTCATTAATGGCTGACGCCTGGGCGGAAAACAAAAGCTGCTTGGGACGGCGGATCAGCTTGAGGGTTCCCCCTTTTTCAACAGATGTGATGCGTAAAGAGGGGGGCGTGGCGTGCAGAAGTTGATCTTCGCCTAAGTAGATTCCTACATGGTCGATCTTTGTGTCGCCAAAGAAGAGGATATCCCCTTTTTGGGGCTCTTCTACGGTTTTTAGTTCAGAGGATTCGGCCTGTTGGTAGCTGTCTCGCGGTATGTTGAGGCCTTGGAACCTTAAAACAGCTTGAACAAAGCCGGAGCAGTCGTAGCCTTGCGAAGAACTGCCACCCCAGATGTAGGGGAGGCCTATTAGCTCTTTGGGGTCGAAAGGGCGCGTTAGATCTTCAGTATAGACCCATGCTGAGCTGCCATCGAGGAGTTGGACCGAAGACCACTGCTCATCTTTACAGAGGTAGGGAAGTTTTGTGCCGAGCGAGAGGCGGAGGAGATGGGGCACTTTTACATCTTTTTTGGGGTAGACTAACGTCGTCAGCGCTTTACAGGTGGCGATTTTTGGCGCTGCACTAAAAAGTGGTTGGTCTGAAGTGAGTTCGCAGAGGAGGGCATAGCCTTGGTAACCCTCAGAAGTTTCTATAAGTGCCCAATCGCGCTCACTTTTGAGGACTTTGGCCGGCTGTCCATAGAGGCCCTGCGAGACGAGGGGGGAGCTTGCGTTTGGATTTTGGTAGATTGAGAGGACAGGGACGTTAATTAACACGGCTAATACTCCTGCTTAAGAAGTGTTGTAAATTCACCATTGTCGTCCACCTCATACTCCTTCTTCATGATAACTTGACCAAGTAGGTCTTTGAGGATCACGCCGTGAAAAGGGTCGGAAATGATCTCTTGGTTGGCAAAAAGAAGGCCGTGAGGGGTGGATAGCTGGCAGCTTTTGGGGCGGTCTCCTTCATATTGATATGTCTCGATGAAAAGTGGCAGATGGTCGCGGTCACGGACGAGTAGCTGCTCATCCGAGATCCACTCTTTTGACCAGCCTACCTGCTCCCTTTCCTGTAGCTTGCGAAAATCAAAAAGAAGTGAGTCGTATATTATTCGCTGGAAGTCACCAACGGCCACCTCTTCAATCATGAACCGTTTGCCGTAAGGGTCTGAAAGGATGCGAAAGCCGGATTCTGAGAGCTTTTCACCGATCGGTTTTCCCCTCTCCCAGCGGTATTTAGCGTGGATGTGAAACATGTATTGGAGTATAACCTGTGTAGGAGAAAAATTGTGAAGATTAAAATTGCAATAGATGTAGGAGAGAGAGGCGTGAGATGTGTCGAACTCTCAAATGCTGAATCACTGACTGTTGAAATTTGCGGAAATCACAATAGAGCAGTCGAAGAGTGGATTGAGGCCTACATGGCGGGTAGAGAGGCGCCGCTGCCTCCTCTTGATATGAGGCAGTTTAAAACAGCTCACACAGAGAGAGTCTGCATGGCGCTTAAAGAGGTTGTAAGAGGGCAGACCGTTACCTATCAAGGGCTTGCTGAGCGGATTGGCTCTCCTAAGGGCGCACGCTCTGTGG
>JAJFMK010000114.1 GCA_021772215.1 Chlamydiota bacterium
CTAAGACTTCTTTCAGAGAGGGACGCAATCTAAATTCTGTATTCTGCATAGCGGCCATAAGACGCGATTGCGAATGATTCAGTCCACCAAGCGTGTTAAGCAGAGTCCCAAAATTGTAAACTATTTGCTTTTCCTGCTCTGTCCGGTATCTGTTGTACCACATGATATCTTCATCACTAAATCCGACAGCCTTGGTCATCAAATCAACCAGTTTGCAGTCGGCCAATTTTTCAGGCTTACCCGCTACGAGATCATCTTTAAATTCTTTTGTACCCTCCCCATCTGGCAAAGGAGGAAGATAGAGATCGCGATGAATTTCAGAGAGAACTATACGAATTCCACCATGCACTCTCTCATAGAGAATGTTTTCCAGAGTCATAGACATATGAAATATGTGCGCATCATAGAGCTCATTTAGACCTGCGATGATCTGCGCTGCGATCGAAGCTTTTTCAGCATCTGACAGATGTTCGATAATCTCACTTAAACGCCCCTCATATCTTTTTCGAATCCGCCAGCAGTCAGAGCCGTGAGAGTAGATCGCACCTTTCGACTCAATATGGGCGTGGGGCCGATCCTGTAATTTCGAATAGAGAAAGCTGGTTCGATCCTCCTCAGTTCGGATGAGAACTTTCCCTTTGTAAGAGAGCTGATCACCTCTCATACGAAATATCTCTGAATTGTAAGAGGCACCAACCCCATTGACATGAATCTCTCTTGGACCCACAGAGAGATCCCCAAACCTTTTCTCCGTGTTAGGGAGGAAAAAGAGCTGCGGCTTTCTCTTGTCAGTAACCCAGCGTCCCTTCTCATCGCTGGCAACAATAAAAGGCTCTTTTCTCTTCCCACTCCCGACAGATTCACTAAAAAGTTTCTTTAGCTTTTCATCTTCTACTACTCTTTTAGCTTTTTCTTTTTTTACTTTTTCGAGCAGATAGACCGTCCCAACCCCTTCAATAACTACACCCTTTAAGGGACTTGAATAGGCTTCATTAAGGGTCGTAAAGGTGTGGATGGGAACCTCTTCAAATTCCTCTTCGCTATACTGCTTTTGGCAGCTAACTCCTACAGGGTTTTCCAAAACGACTCTGTAGGGTCCTCGCTCGTCTTGTCCCTCAATACGAAACTGCGTTGCCATGCAGGGAAGAAACCTTCTTGCGATAACTTGTGGAAACCTTGAATCGTCTGATTGATTGATTAATCGTCTATAATCAAATATCCCCTGCAATGATGCTGCCATAAGAATACCCCCTGTTTGATAAACCACTATATGGCGACTCTCTTTTGCTTTAAAGAGAAAATCCCTTTATAATGCGTACTTAAGAAAAGGACACTAAAAATGCTCGGTATTTTAAAGAAAATTTTTGGCACACAACAGGATCGTCAGCTAAAGCGCTTTCACAAAACAGTGCAGAAGGTCAATGAATGTGAAGAGAGCTTAAAGGCTTTAAGCGACGAGGAGCTGAAGGCGAAGACCGAGGAGTTTAAAAAGAGATTCCAAGAGGGTGAGTCTGTTGATGATCTACTCGTCGAAGCGTACGCCGTTGTCAAAAATGGCTGCCGCCGCATGCAGGGCACCCCGATCCATGTCTCCGGCTACGATCAGCTCTGGGATATGGTGCCCTACGATGTGCAGATCCTCTCCGCTATTGCGATGCATCAAGGCTCCATCAGCCAGATGCAGACCGGTGAAGGAAAAACCCTAACTGCTGTTTTACCACTCTATCTCAACGCCTTAACGGGGAAGCCGGTCCATCTCGTCACCGTCAACGATTACCTTGCCAACCGCGACTGCGAGTGGGTGGGAAGCCTGCTTCGATTCCTCGGCCTAACCACCGGCGTTTTGACAAACGATGTCGCCCCCAATTTACGAAAAGAGATCTATAAAGCGGATGTGGTCTACGGCACCGCGTCGGAGTTTGGCTTTGACTACTTACGAGATAACTCCATGGCCTCTCACAAAGATGAGCAGGTGCAGCGCGGCTTCTACTTCGCCATCATTGACGAGGTCGACTCCATCCTCATTGACGAGGCGAGAACGCCGCTGATCATCTCCGGCCCTGTCCCCGAAAGCCGCCAGATGTATGGCGAGCTCAAAGGTGGCGTCGGCGATCTGGTCAAAAAACAGCGTGATCTCTGCAGCCGCATCGCGAGTGACACTAAGAAAAAGCTAGATCAGCTAGGCTCGCTCAGTGAAAAAGCTCTCTCTAAACAGGAAGAAAAAGAGGAGTTTGAACTGATCAAACAGCTCTGGCTCGTCGGCAAGGGTACACCCAACAATAAGATCTTAAAGAAGCTCAAAGAGGAGCCGAAGATCCGCACACTCTTAGAAAAGTGCGACCTCCACTTCCACACCGACCAGAGCAAAGAGGAGAAAGCGAAGCTTCTTGCGCAGCTATTCCTAACTGTCGACGAGCGCGGTAAAGAGTTTGAATTGACAGACAAGGGTATCCATAGCTGGCCCGACTGCACCGGCGGCGCCGGCAGTAGCGACGACTTTGTGATGCTCGACATCAGTGACGCCTATCTCAACATCGATCATAACACAGAGCTAAACGATGAAGAGAAGATGGAGGCGAAGCTTAAAGTTCAGACCGAAGATGCGCAGCGTAAAGAGCGCGCTCATAACCTACGCCAACTCCTACGTGCCCATCTGATGATGGAGCGCGACGTCGACTACATCGTCCAAGAGGCCAAGGTGGTCATCATCGACGAAAACACCGGCCGTCCGCAGCCGGGCCGTCGCTTTTCCGACGGTCTGCATCAGGCAATCGAGGCAAAAGAGGGTGTTGAGATTCAAAAAGAGACGCAGACCTACGCTACGGTGACGCTGCAGAACTACTTTAGAATGTATGACAAGATCTCCGGAATGACTGGTACCGCCACCACAGAGGCGCAGGAGTTTAAGGAGATCTATAAGCTCGAAGTACTAGAGATTCCGACCAACAAAAAGTGTCAACGTATCGATGAGAACGATGAGATCTACATGACAGAGCGCGAAAAGTACAACGCGATCTTAAAAGATATCCGCGAAAAGAATAGCGAAGGAAGGCCTATCCTCGTCGGTACGGAGTCGGTAGAGATCTCCGAGAAGCTCTCACGCATTTTAAGACAGAATCAGATTGAGCATTCGGTCCTCAACGCGAAGCATCATGAGCGCGAAGCTGAAGTGATCGCCCACGCTGGAAAAAGAGCGGCCGTCACCATCGCCACCAACATGGCAGGTCGCGGAACCGACATTAAACTCGAAAAGGGAATCGCTGAGCAGGGCGGTCTCTTCGTATTAGCGTCCAGCCGCCATCAGTCGCGCCGTATCGACCGCCAGCTGCGCGGCCGCTGCGCCCGTCAAGGCGACCCCGGCTCGTCGAAGTTTTTCCTCTCCTTTGAAGATGAGCTTTTGCGCCTTTTCGCCTCCTCGTCGCTTAGCAACGTCATCCAGCGCTTCCGCCCTCCTGAAGGGGAGCCGATCACCGCCAAGATGCTCAACCGCTCCATCGAGACAGCGCAAAAGAGAATCGAGATGCGCAACTATACCATCCGCAAACATACCCTGCAGTATGACGATGTGATGAATAAGCAGCGCCAGGAGATCTACGCCTTTAGAAATGAGGTGCTCCATACCGACAAGATCCAGCAGGTGGCACACGACCTTTTAGCCTCTGTCATCAGCGTCGGCGCCGATCAATACTTTGTCTCCCGCTCTCAAGAGGGCGGCTGGAATCCCGAAGGCTTTCGCCAATGGCTGATGGAGCATTTCCCCGCCTCCTTCGAAGAGGGAACCTTCGATGATGAGTCGATGGACATCGAAGAGCTCGAGCAGATCGCCATTGATAAGGTGATCGAGCTATTTGACCAAAAAATCGCCTTCGAAAATGAGAAGATACAGCTCTTCTCCAACCAAAACCCGCTCTACAGCTTAGGACGCGATGCCAACGAAGTTGTGCGTGACCTAACCATCCGCACACTCGACAAACTCTGGATTCAGCATCTGCTCTCCATGGATCACCTGCGCACCGATGTGATGCTTCGCACCGTCGCCCAAAAAGATCCCCTTATGGAGTTCAAGGAAGAGGCGTTTAACCTCTTTGAGGCATTCTTCCAAAAGCTCAATAACGACATCGCCCTAGCGCTCTTCCGCTTCCAGATCGTCCCCTCCTCCGCCCTAGAGTCTGCCACACCAAAAGCTGAGCAGCCGGGCATTCGCTTCGAAAAGGAGAGGTCACTTGCCGAACAGGTCGATGCTAGGCCGCAAAATGGTAATGAAGCCTCCAAAGTGATCAAGCTCGATCCGATCAAGGCAGACCCCAAAGTCGGCCGCAACAACCCCTGCCCTTGTGGTAGCGGCAAAAAATACAAAAGCTGTTGCGGCGTAAGCTTAAAGGAAACCTAATACCTCTAAAAAACAGCTACTTTTCCACCTTAGAGATAGATAAAAGAATTAATCTTAGTGCCTTCGTGTTTCAATTTCTATAATGAAAAAAGCAGCCATACCCAAACGAAAGCCACGAAAAAAGGCTGTAACCGGCACCTGTAAAACTAATCTTCAAAATTAAATGGAAACACAAAGACACGAAGGCTCAGAGAAAAAATCTTAGTTATTAAGTCCCTTCTTTATCTCTTTTTTGTTTCAGTTGGCTTCTTGCTGGTCCAGTTTCTTGAGGAAGAACCAGCTAAGGAGTAGCATCGGACCGCTTAAGGCAAGGTAGAGAGGCCACCAGTGGCTGCTCCAGCTAACGCGCAGCTCGCCATCCGTTCCAAAGAGATAGAGCGCTAAACCAAAGAGAAGGAAGGTCGATCCCGCAAGGGTTAAGATGAGGCTGGCGACGAAATGACGCTGCAGCTCATGGCGCGTCAGCGACTTGGAAGGGGTCTTGGAAGGCTCTTTAGTCTCCTTTTCAATTACCTCTTCGATCGCGACAACCGGCTCTTTAACCTTTGCTGTTTCAACAACAGGCTTTGTTGCGGTCCGAAAGGCAGCTACCTGCTCTTGCAGGGCATCTTTTTGAGTCATTTCGCTTGCGGCAGGTCGGTAGGGGGGAACCGGTATCGACTGCTCCTGCTTCGGCTCGACAAGCTTATAGGGCGTGGCATGCGGCTCTTTCGAAGTGGGCAGGGCGAGTGGGTCGGCGCCGCAGTAGGGACATTTTTTACTAGAGTCGACAATACGCCCCTCACAGGAGAGACAGACGCGCGTTTTTGTTTCTTGATCCATAGGAATCCTCACTTTTTCCATTAAGATCGCATCTTGCCCCTCAAAATGCACCCATTTTTTTTCCAAATCGTGTATTCTTACTATAACAATGCAAAATTATTTTGGAGAACCTGAATGGATAGAGAATTTGATCTGGTGGTCTTAGGATCAGGACCTGGCGGCTACCCCGCAGCGATCCGCGCCGCACAAAATGGGCTAAATGTAGGCCTCATTGAGGCGGGTGATGTCGGAGGTACCTGTTTAAATCGCGGCTGCATCCCCACAAAGGCATTAATTGCCAACGCAGAGGTTCTCCAAAGAGTTCAAGAGGCTGAAGATTTTGGCATCGTCACCGGTGAAATATCTTTTGACTACGGCAAGATGAACGATCGTAAAGATCGCGTCGTCTCCAAGGTAAGAAAGGGGCTAGAGGGGCTAATCAATTCAAACAAAATCACTCTCATTCGCGGCTTTGGTGAGTTTATCTCCCCTAAAGAGATCAAAGTGAGCGGCCCTGATGAGGGTATTATTAAGTTTGACAAGGCGATCATCGCAACAGGCTCTGAACCTAAAGATATGAAGGCGTTTCCCGTCGACCGTAACAAAGTTCATGACTCCACCTCTATTTTAGAACTCAAGACATTGCCTAAAAAATTAGTAATCATCGGCGGCGGTATCATCGGCTGTGAATTTGCCTCTCTCTACCGCATTTTGGAGGTTGAGGTGGTCGTTTTAGAGATGATGCCGACAATCCTTCCCACAGAAGCAAAGGCGGTCTCTGCGGCGCTGACAAAATCTTTTGAACGCCGCGGCGTCCTTATGCAGACCGAAGCGATTGTAGAACGCATTGAAACAAAAGGAGATGGCGTAGAGGTGCATCTCGGCAGCGGAGAGGTGGTCCATGGTGACATGGCTCTAGTAGCGATCGGCCGCAGCCTCAACAGCAGCAAAATCGGCATCGAGCATGCCGGCGTCCAGGTCAAAGAGAATGGGATGATCCCCGTCAACGAGCGGATGGAGACCAATGTCAAAGGAATCTACGCTGTCGGCGATGTGGCGACCACCTGGTGGCTGGCGCACGTCGCCTCACACATGGGCCTCGTCGCCGCGCAAAACGCATCAGGAAAAGATGCGGTGATGCGCTACAACGCCATCCCATCCGTCGTATTTACCGAGCCGGAGATCGGCACCGTCGGCTACTCGCTTGAAAAGGCAATTGAAGAGGGCTTTGACGCCACCGTCGGCGCCTTCCCTTTCCAGGCACTTGGCAAGGCACAAGCGGCTAATCAAACCGAAGGGTTCGCACAGATCGTCACAGACAAAAAGACCGGTCAGATCCTCGGCGCACAGGTTGTCGGCCACGACGCCGGCACATTGATCGCCGAGATGGGCGTTGCGGTGGCGAACGAACTGACCGTCGAATGCATCTCAGAGACGATCCACGCCCACCCCACCGTTGCCGAGGCGTGGATGGAGTCCGCTCTGATGGCTAGCGAAGCGCCGCTCCACCTTCCACCCAGAAGAAAGGCAAAAGCTTAAAAGTGGAAGAGCGTTTTGATACCAAGCCGAAGGTTAAATTAAATCTTCTCCCCTCTCGCCCCGATGAGGAGAGAGAGGGTGTCGGCTTGGGACGTTTTCCCTCCTGGCTTCATCGCGACCTTCCTAAGGGTAACAACCTCTTTAAAACAAAAGCCTCTTTGAGCGAAAAGCGGCTCCACACCGTCTGCGAAGAGGCAAAATGCCCCAACCGCTTCCACTGCTGGTCTAAGCAGACCGCCACCTTCTTGGTGATGGGCAAAGAGTGCACAAGAGCGTGCGGCTTTTGCGATATCGATTTTTCCAAAACACCCAAAGAGCTCGACGCCGACGAACCAAAAAAGGTGGCGCAGTCTGTTATCGAGCTAGACCTTAAACATGTTGTCATTACGCAGGTTGCGCGCGACGATTTAGAAGATGGCGGCGCTCACCACCTCAAGCTTTGCGTCGAAGAGATTAAAAAGCAGACACCAAACACGACAATTGAACTGCTTACCAGCGACCTCTTCGGTAATATTGAGGCGCTGACAAAACTTCTGGACGCCCCCTTCGAGATCTTCAACCACAACATTGAAACCGTCCGAAGACTCACTCCAAGGGTGCGCCACAAGGCGACATATGAGAGAACTCTCAAGATGCTCGCCAAAGTCAAAGAGATGAACCCGCAGATGATCACGAAGTCAGGATTGATGGTGGGCCTTGGCGAAGAGCCTCACGAAGTTGAGGAAACGCTGCAAGACCTTCACAATGTCGGCGTTCAAGTTGTCACAATAGGGCAATATCTACAGGCTTCACAAAAGAAGCTACGCGTCAAAGCGTTCATCCATCCCGAGCAGTTTAAACATTACGAATCATTCGGCAAGAAGATCGGCATCCCCCATCTCTATTGTGGCCCCTTTGTCCGCTCCTCCTATAACGCCGAAGAGCTATTTAAAGAGGTGCAGCGTGGATAACATTCCCATCGGTGACGAAGAGGCGATCGAAGTCCTACTCCATCGCGAGATCCATTTTGGCGGCAAGTTCTCCGTGATGATCCCCTATTATATTCGAGGGGGCCGCGGCGCGATGGCTCACATCGACTTAAAAAAAATCGAAGATCTCGCCACACTCGAAATTGAACTAAAAGAGAACCTTGCCCCTCTCCTCCTCTCTGCCGCCGACGCTGAGAAGGTGGCCGCCTCTCGTAAGATGTATGAAGAGCTTAAAGAGAGCTACAACTCAGAGCGTCCCGGCCTCCAGCAGCTCATTACAGACCTCATCCTCACCGAAGAGATCGATCCTGAGGGGGAGCGAAATGCGATCATCGCTCAAGGCAAAAAGCTGGTCGGCCCGCTCCTGGAGCTGCTGCGCTCTCCTCAGATGCATGACCCGCTCTATCCCGGCTATGGATATGTCCCTAAAGAGGCAGCCCTCTGCCTAAGCGCCATCGGCGATAAAAGGGCCACCTTCACTCTCTTTGAAGAGATCGGCCAGGGCGACTTCTTCGACGATGAGGTGATCATCAAATGTTTCAAGGCGATGGGTGAAGAGGGCAAGCAGTTCCTTCTCAAAGTGATCTCCTCCACCCCTCCTGCCGAAGATAACGAGCGTGCCGCCATCGCCCTCATCTGCTTTAAAGATGACCCAGAGGTTCAAAAAACCCTTCTCACCCTCTTAGAAAACGAAAAGATCCAAAAATCATTCCCTCTCAACAGCTACATTGCCATCCTCTTTGACCAAGCCAAAGACCCCTCCATCCAGCAACAGTTCAAATCCATCGCTGAAAAAGCCCCCAAAGATCTCCAAAAAGAGATGACCCAGATCACCAAAGAGTGGTTGTAAATATCAATCTCTACAACCACTCCTCCTGACTACTCACCGCTTAAGTAAGAGGGTGGATTTAACAATTTAGGATACATTTCACGCCAGATACTATCACCAGGAACCCATGGTGCATCTATATTAAAAATAATAATACTTCCATTACCAGTTCTTATAATAAAGATCCGATCTTCAATGCACCAATTTTTTAATGTTTCATCTTGATACATATTACTTTCTATTTCCCACACTGAACCATCACTTAAAAAAACAAAGTGTTTGGATTCCTCTCGACTAAAAAACCCACCTTCAGTGATAATTTCTTTATAGATTTCCGTTATCTTTGGAAAATCAAGCAAAGATTCCTTAGACAAGCCAACTTTAAACTTAACACCAGTTACAAATAACCAAAAATCAGGTGCTCCCGGGTTTGAATAGAGATCAACGTATGGATTTATTTCTATTCCTTCTTGCAAAGCTAATTGAAGTTCATCCAAAGACACCTCTTTTTCAGGGGAGACCATAAATTTCCATGTTGTCTTATCTGAACAGTCAATACTTACCATAGTATTGTGCCCAACATTTTGGTACGTAACCTTCTCAATAAATCGACAGTACAGAGACGAATCACGATAATCGGTCTGGCTATCTGTAGACCAGAGCGAAACAGTCATTAAAAAAGGTAAAATCAAACCGAATATATTTTGCATAATGCCCTCCGTTTTGGAAACCAGTCTAAAGAAGCTTTAAGAAATATACCATCAAAAGGGATTCACTAGCGCTTTTTGCCATTGGCAGCAGGGTAATTTTTTGGCGAGGTAGAGAAGTCTTTCGGTAATTTTTCTTCTAAACATCGAATTTTCCTACAAATCTGAAGTTCAACTGCAGATTTTCATGGGTTTAGGTTCTACCTCTCTAAATAATCTGCCGCTTGAGCCAGCTGCCGAAGCGGTAGCGAAGCAAAAAGGCTAAAAGCATCATCACAGAGAAGCTAACGGCGACGGTGAGCGACTGAAGGAGCGACACCTCAAAGATGACGACAAAGATGTAGGTGGGGATCACCAAAAAGAGCCAGATGCCCACAAAGTTAGTGAGGAGTAAAAAGAGGGTATCCCCTGCCGCAGTCAGAACACCCGTATAGACATAGCGCAGGCCGTCGATAAAGATATAGATTAGAGAAAAGAGCAGCGCAAAGTAGCAGGTCTCTATGAAGGCAGAAGGAAGCGTAAGCGCCCCTTCTCCTAGGAAGCGGTAGATAATATTGTCGACATAGAAGGGATAGCCTAATAGGAGCAAAGTAATAAAGGCGAGCATCACTAGCTGGCCGCTACGAACCGTTTTGGAGATGAAATGAGACTGTTTGAAACCGATGAAGTTGCCGCAGATCGCAATCACACCTTTGTTTAGCCCCTCGGGAACAAAGAAAAGCAGAATCAAAAAACTCTGAAAGAGCCCGGCAGCAGTGATGAAGGCGTCGCCGCGCAGCGTCATCATCTCAAAGAAGGCGGCCCAACCCCAGATCTCCACCATCCCTGAACAGCCGCCCGGAATGCCGATACGCATACATTGCAAAAAGGCTTTGGAGCGAAAATACCATCGATGTGTGCCAAAGCGAAGGCGATTCTCCTTCTTAAAGAAGATAGAGAAGAGAACGGCCACCTGAAAAACATTGGAGAAACTGGTCGCAATTGCCGCTCCGGTGATCCCAAGGGAGGGAAAGTAGCCTTCGATGCCGTAGATCATCACCATATCGAAAAAGAGGTTCACAAAGTTTGTTCCAACAGCCAGAAGAGAGACCAATCGCGTCTTTCCCTGCCCGATAAAGAAGGCAGCCAGTGCGCCATAGACCGCATAGGTGGGGCCAAAGAGCACCATCCAGGTAAAATACTGTCTCTCTAAGAGCCGATCGGGTCCATAGCCATAGAAAAAATGCGGCCCCCAAATCGAGAGCGGTATAAAGAGCACACAGGTAAAAATGCCAAACCAGATCATCTGCCAGACGGGGATGCCAAGCTTATGATACTCCCCAGCTCCGTTATGTTGCGCCACAAAGACCTCAGCGATCGTGGCGATCGTCAGCCCCCCAAAGATAAAGGCCCAACCGAGCGTCGAAGCGGTCACAGCGGCGTTGAAAGCGTCGATGGAGTAGTTGGCGAGCAGGATGCGGTCGACAAAAAACATCATCAAAACCGACAGCGACGAGAGCATCAGCGGTAAAGAGATTTTTAAAATCTCGCGAATGGAGCCTTTGGGGTAGAGAGTGAGAGACATAACAGGGTATATATTATCCGATTAGATAAATAGTTGTCATTTACATTTTTAATAATTTTACTATAATATTAACCCAATCATGAAGAGTACTATTACAGCAATAACGACAGCCCCGGGCGTCGGGGGCGTGGCAATCATCCGTCTATCAGGCCCCGAGGCGCTGGGCATTGCCGAGCGATGCTTTTCAGGTAACGCTTTAAGATATAAGAGCCACACCGTCCACTTCGGTGATGTGATCGACCCGGAAACAAAAGAATTTATCGACCAAGCTCTCCTCCTCGTCATGCACGCGCCCAACTCCTACACCGGCGAAGATGTGGTGGAGATCCAGTGCCATGGCGGCCAACTAATCCCGAAAAAAGTGTTAGCCTGCACGCTGAAGGCGGGCGCCCGCATGGCAGGGCCTGGCGAGTTCACCCACCGAAGCTTTATGTCAGGCAAAATCGACCTCGCCCAAGCCGAAGCGGTAAGTGCACTCATTGCAGCAAACAGTGAATCAGCGCTAAGGGCAGCTAAAGAGCAACTTGAAGGAAAACTCTCCAAACAGGTCACCTCTTTAAAAGAGAGACTCACTCACATCGCTGCCCTATTCGAAGTGTGGGTCGACTTTCCCGATGAAGAGCTCGAATTTGCCTCAAAAGATGAGGTGATTGCGCAGCTATCAGATGTCAAATCCCAGCTGCAGCGCTATATCGACAGCTTTGAAGAGGGGCGGCTGATCCATGACGGTATCTCCCTCGCTCTCATCGGCGCTCCCAACGTGGGAAAATCCTCGCTCCTCAACGCCCTTTTAGACCATGAGCGCGCTATCGTCTCTCCCCAAGCGGGTACCACACGCGATCTGGTGCAGGAGAGGATGCAGCTCTTTGGCCATAGCCTTCTTCTCACCGACACCGCCGGCATCCGCTCCACAAAAGACGCCATCGAAGAGGAGGGAATTCGCCGCTCCAAACAGCAGGCGGAAAAAGCCGATATTGTCCTCGTGCTCCTCGACGCAAGCCAAGGAATTACCGAAGAGGATCGAAATATCCTATCCCTTATCCCAAAAGAGAGGTCTCTGATTATCTGGAATAAGGTAGATCTTAAACAGCCGCCCCAACTTGATCAAAGCCTCTCTATCTCCGCCAAGCGGGGTGATGGAATCGACGCTTTAAAAAGCGCTATCAAAGAGAGAATCTTTGGTAGCTCCTCCGCCAAAGGGGAGGTGGTGATCACTGAAGCGCGCCACAAAGAGGCAATTAGCCACGCCTTCACTCACACAACACGCGCCCTCGACGGTCTAGAAAAGGGCCACTCCCCGGATCTGCTCACAAGTGATCTCCGTTCAAGTCTCTCAGCCTTAGGCTGCATTATCGGCAGTGACATCCAAGAAGACATTTTAGATAAAATATTTTCCAGTTTCTGTATTGGTAAATAATTAAACAATTGAATTTTCAATACTATATGATATAATCATTAAAAAAATGAGGGTATCATGAGCAATAATATACAACCAACAAGCGCAGCTGGTAAGAACGGACCAAACGGGGATCTTTTTATAGATTGTTTTGGAGAACCAGACCCTTATCTCTATTCAGATGTTGCTAATAGAGCATTAGCAAGACAGTCAGAAGAAGAGAGGATTTACAGTAGGGAAAACCAACCCCCTCCACCACCCCTTGTAGCGAAAGAGAGAGATCTATCGCGAAAAGGGAGTCCATGGGCACAAGTTGAAGATGATGTATTTTTTGCACTTAACCCAGCCAAACCAATCGATTGGGAATTGTTATCTAAAATTTTTAAACGAGAGCCTCAGGAATGTATTGATCGATATCTGCAGGTATTAGCTATCAGGGGCGACCTTCCGGCAAATAACTAGAAATAGCCTCTAAGGTTTTTTGCAGCTCAGTTTCAAATTTGGGATCATTAACACTATTTGCTCGAAAAACGATGAGATCGTAGCCCATTTCTCGAATCGTACGGTGCTTCGCTTTTGCTCTACCCGTCTCTTGATCAACATTACGGAGCCGATGAAAGGGGCCATCGACTTCTAAAACTACTCCCTTGTCTCCAAGATTTGGAAAGAAGATGTCAACGGCGGAATAACCTATCCCTTTTTCCGATTCAAACTTTAGGGTCGCAAAGCGCTCTTGGATTTTTCGTTCGACGGCCTTATGCATCAGCGAACTCGACTCAATCTCCTGTCGCACCTGTAGCTCGCTTGGAACCTCATGCTCGTTTAAAAAGAGACACGCCTGAAAGAGCATACCCTTTTCGCCGAGGGTTAAGGGGCGTTTTAACTCTTTAACAATCAGCTGAAGGAGCTCTTCTCTTCTTTGAGGCAAGATAAGCGATGCCGAGATGATAAACCAGGTGCGATCTTGCGGATAGAGTTGATCTAAAACAGCAGGGTGGTCTAAAAGCTTTGCTGCGCAGGTCCTATACTCTTCACCCTCTTCACCTAAAAGAAAAACAGCGCTGTAGAGTAAATAGACCTGATACCAAGGGGAGAGTTCGGCTTTCCAAAGTCGATCCAAAAGCGCTCTTGGCAGGTAGCGGCAGTTTCCAAAAGCAACAAGAGATTCTAAAAGAGCGCTCTCTTCTAACTCAGCGCTTGAGGCAATCCTTTGAGAGATCGGATCCAGTAGAGAAGTAGAAACTAAATAATTAACCTTAGAAAGACCCGCCATCACCTCAACTAGCTCGATATCTTTAAACTCTCCAAGGCGCTCCTTAACCACCTTAAGGGTATCTCCCATCATAGCTAACTCAAAAACACCTTCAAGATGAACAAGTCCAGCTAAGACTTGTGGCGATGCCCTTCTCATATCGATGGAGTTGTGAAGTTTACTAATGAGTCCAATAGACCGATGTTCAAAAACTCTTAAGCCTTGAAAGACCATGTAGAGCTCCCAGTCGCTAAATTCACCGATATGTCTTCTGATCCCTTGTTCCAAAAAGGGCTCTAAAAAGTTAAACTGCACCCCAGAAGGCAGACGGCCATAGAACCTAGCAATTTGAGCAATATGTCCCTTGTCAAAACCCTCTTCTTGAGACATCCGTCGTAAAAGAGCACCAAGTGCCAATTTGTTTTGCCGCACTCCGCGATTATCTTTAAACTCACCCAAACGCTCACAGATTACTGTAAAATGTAGCGAAGAGAGTTCTCTACCCACCACCCTGCGCAGCAGGTCTCTTATATCACGCGCATTTCTGATCGATGCGGTTAACATCTTCTCTTGCTCAACGGGAGGTCGAAGTGTGTTTAGTTTTCTTAAGAGATCAGGGTTTCTTTGGTATTTGCTTAATACCTCAGCCCACCCCTCATCGCTTAAAAAATGCCGGTTGGTAGAAATTGCACCAAAAAGCGCCTCGGATGAGTCCTGTTTTTCAAAGAAGGTAAGCAGCAGTCTATCGAGAAATTTAGACTTCTGCTGCACCGCCTTTACAGTCCTAATGACAACCCTCAACTGATCAGGAGTAAAGCGGCTATAGTCAATCTCCGCCCGGGCAAGAAGATCTCCTGCCCCCTCTTGAGCTCCAAACCCCCGCACTCTTTCGAAGAGGCAGCTCCAGTCTCCTTCGCTCAATTTATTCTGATGCGAAACGGCATATTCAATCAGCTGGGGTAGACTATCTAATCTATTAATTTCTGTTTTCAACGGACTCCCTGATGGACCACTCATTTCACTCACCCCCACGTTCATTGTAAAAGAAATGGAATTGATGAGGTACTACTTAATAAGCCCTTAAACTGCTATAATTTACCTTATGAAAATCAAAGAGAGAAAGGAGTTGATCGTACAGACCTTAGATCGGCTCTACCCCAATCCACCTATCCCGTTAAAGCATAAAGACCCCTTCACCCTTTTGATCGCTGTGGTTCTGTCGGCGCAGTGCACAGACGAGCGGGTCAATATTGTGACCAAAGAGCTCTTTAGAGTGGGTGATACACCTCAAAAGTTGGCCAAGCTCCAAGAGGAGGAGATCTTTGAAATCATCAAAACGTGCGGCCTGGCAAAGGGCAAAGCAAAGGCTCTAAAAAAGCTTTCAAGACAGCTTCTTGAAAAACATGGAGGCGAAGTGCCCTCAACATTTGTTGAACTTGAAGAGCTAGCTGGTGTAGGACATAAAACCGCCTCCGTCGTCATGTGCCAGGTCTTCAACCTCCCCGCCTTTCCTGTTGACACTCACATCCATCGCCTCGCCTTGCGCTGGAAACTTTCAAACGGGAAAAACGTCTTACAGACAGAAAGGGATCTTAAGCGCCACTTCCCCAAAGAGATCTGGAACAGACTACATCTACAGATGATCTACTTCGGTCGCGAATACTGCCCAGCAAGAGCGCATAGAAAAGAGGAGTGTCCTCTCTGTAGCCACTTTTAGAATTAAACTCTAATTGGAGTATCTAATGGTTTTGAGGTTGTTGGGGCATAGCCATTCTTTGCAATAGAGTAGAGATCAGCTAACTCTACATACTTTTCTACTTGAGAGGAAAGAGCAGTTAATTGAAGCTGCTTAAAATGGCAAAAATGGAAAAAAATTGTATCTAAATCCTCTTCATTCAAGTATCGACAATGTTGCAAAAATAACTCATAACGTCTTCTCTTTTCAACCAACAAATAGGGGTGGCTTAACAAGGATAGAAGATCGTACCAGTATGGTCCTTGCCCTGCTAGATCCCAATCAATAACAAAAGGGTTTCCATCGACCACAATAATGTTTTCGGGATGAAGATCTCCATGTATCAAGGTGAGCTCTGTTAAAAGAGGCTCTTTTTGTATTTGAGCAAAACTTTTTGGCCTTAATATATACTGAATTGAGGGGATTTGAGCATTTTGAAAACCTTCACCCGTCAATTGTGGAGCCATTTGGAGCAGTTTCTGGCAAAACCGGTATTGAAGATCTCTATCTAATATATCGCTCAAATGCGTCTCTTGAAGATACTCTGTTCTGATACCCACGTTTCCTTGGAAATCTTGAAAAATCTCAACAGGTTTCGCAGGATATCTACCTGATTGAATAGCCTTTAAAATATGGTCTAAACGCTCTTTTGAGGGCGAGGGGGTATAAATTTGAGTAAAGTAAACCTTATTTCCAGCTCTTTCAATAAAGCTCTTCTTTCCTGAATGAGTATTAACATTAATTGATAGGCTCCATTTAGAGGGCCGGCAGGTCATAGCAAAACTCCCCATAACCACCACGAATGTCAGCACAGCAAATAGGGTATTTCCAGATTCTAAATTATTAAATCCAGTTGAAATAACAAACTGCAGAATCGATGAAAAAGCCACAGATAAGGAAAAAATCAATGCAGAATTAGTGCTTAGGGACTTTTTAAAAGGATATCGATTTACCATTTCTGCGCTTAATAAAGGTCGGTAGCACCCCTTAAAAACATTTAAGGTCATAAACCCAAAGACAACAAAGTATACATGAGAAACACTCATTAATAAGTAGGAGAAAATTAAAAGGAAGCAGAGAACAATTATCTCAATATATTCGTGCGATATTTTCGAAATTAATTTATAAAAAAACTTCGATCCAATCGAAGAAAAGAGGTTGCCAGCTGCTATGACCAATCCAATATAGATAACCTGATTCTTATCGAACAGCGAAAATAATTGATTTTGTATTGTTTTTTGATTAATTGTCACCCCCAAACCAAAAAATATCATACAGATAAAAAGAAACTGATAAGACCGATCATTAAATAAATTAAACAGAGATCTTTGTATGTCATTTCTTGCGCATTTAAATATGTTATCCTGCTTTTTAATTGCGACATTTTGATCAGGAATTTTGCTCAAATTATAGCCAGCAAAACAAAATGTGACGATCTGAAAAAG
>JAJFMK010000115.1 GCA_021772215.1 Chlamydiota bacterium
CCATCACTGGAAATTCTTCCGTCCCGCCTGCTTTTGCCCCAAAGGGCCAAGATTAACGTGTCAATCCCAACTGCGCTGACATCCTCAACTTTAAGTTTAAGAGCTTTGAGGGTCCCATTATTTAAAAGTGCTTGTCCCACACAATAACCAATACTGCTTCGATAGGATCTATCGACTATAGATATTCCGGATAGGTCAAGAGTTCTTAACCACTGATTACCCTCAAGTGCAGCGAAAAGTTCAGAAAGGTTCCCTTCGCAGAGACCCGCTGCTTTCAATAGAGGTCCTCGCCCATCTTCAGCAAACTCTATTTTATCTTCGCGCCCATTATGGATGGTTGATACGGAGATGCTCTTTAGTCTTGGATGATCGACTATTGCTTCTGCTAGATCAAGGAGGGGCTCAAAATAGAGGTTATCATGCCAATCAACATCGAGTTTCTGTAATGCAGGAGCCTCTTTTATAGCGCGCTTTAGATCCGGATAATTTCCTTCAGCCTCCTCAAAGTCCTCTTCGGAATCTTCTTCAATACTTTCATCAATTTTCTCAGGAACACTCAGTCCCAATTTACGGATCAAATTCCCAGGTCGCGAGAGGAGTTCGATCAACGCTCCATTATTTTCTACATTGAGCTGGTTTCCTCGAACATCTAGCTCGATCAGTGAGTTCGGTAGAGTTCTAAGAAGCCTCTCAGAGAGTTCTACATTCATCTGACATTTAAAGAGGTCGAGTCTGACCAAGCGATGCGTAGAAAGAGCCTGAATAAGCGCTTCTAAAGACTCTGAATTGAATGTCACATCTCTTAAAGTAAGAAGTCTAAGGTTGGGACAGTTCTCTTTAATTGTTTGAAGGAGCTGTATAAAGCCCTCTTGATCAGTCAGGATTCCTGTTAGCCAAAACCGCCCTAAACGAATGCCCACTTGCGTCAGAATAGAGCAGATCTGGTTCACTTCACCAGGATTCAGCTGATGAGATATGAATATGGAGACAGAGCGAGAATGATTATCAACTCTTGCCATTTCCCTTAAGGCAGCTTCAACCCTCTCACTGATATTGTCCTCAAATCTGAATTCAAGAGGTGGAGCTATTGATCTTCGAGTAGATGAGGGCTCACTTTGGTGTAAAGCACCTTGAGCTGCATTAGATACAGCCCTATCCCCTTCTGGTAGAGGTGATTGCCCGCTTGAAGCTCTAACTATGGATCCACTAGAAGATCCGCCTATCTCTCGAACTGTCATGTTGAAAAGATAGCTTATCGATCCACATATTTACAATTTAATCGTCCTATCACGAATATTTACGAACTTAAGGAGACACTGAATAACTCTGATGGGCCGCCTTTCCGCCCGTTTAATCCAATTTTTCCAATTTCACAAGTCCCCTACTGTCAACAGTATGCGAACTTGAAAAATTCAAAAACTTGGAGCAAAATCATCGAAAATTCGGCTACACCCATCTTGTTCAGCATCTCCTTAAAATCGCACTAAACGAATTCGCGGGCAGTTTATCTAATGAGTAGAAAAATGAGGGATAGAGGAGCGGAAGGAAAGTTGTAAGTTCATCTAGCTATCGAAATATTACGATTTCAATAGAAAATTCTCAGTAACTTTGAAGAGGTGGAAGTATCCTCTAATTGAAATCGCGCCTCATGAAAGAGGCGCGATAAAAATGGATTATCTAACCGGGCAGGCGCCGCCGACGCAGGGTTCGAAGTCTTCGACATCCTCCATCTCAATGCCTTTGTAGTCGAGCTCTTTGAGCTGGGAGCTGTAGGCTTCGAAGGTAGCCTCGGTGACAACCTCTTGTGGGAGGTAGGCGTAGCCGAGGTCTTCGGCGTTTTTGGTGGGGTCGTTTCTGAAGAGAAAAGAGACGCCGACGTAGGAGTCCCAATTATCTAACATCCAGTCGATGATCTGCGGTACCTCTTCGGGGCTGTAGGAGATGGTGTTGGAGACGTTCTGCTCGCACCAGGTCTCTTGGATCAGAAGGTAGCGGTTGAGCTGATCGACAGCGGATTCGAGGTTCACTTCGACCTCCTCTTCGGCGCCATTTTTCCTTGTGACATGTGTGCGTGTGAAGGGGACCTTGTCATATTTGACAGGGAAGGTGACTAGGACAGACTCCGGCTCAAACGGCTTGTCGGTGACGCGGTAGCCGGCATCTTTGAAGCGCTGGACTAGTGGGTCATGCTTAGAGTAGGTGATGTTGTTAAAGATGTAGCGGCCGAGTGGTTTGTGGACACCTTCTGGCACCTCGCCCCAATCTGTCGTGCCCATAATCTTACTGATCGTTCCGGAGGGTTTGACCGTTGTGACGTTTTTCGGCAGCGGCGCGGAGAGCTCGTTGGCCATGCTGTAGGCGGAGGAGACGGCGATGTTCTTCATCCGCTTATAGTCGTAGGCAGTCAGGTCGGGTCTGCCGACGATGCCTGTCAAACCTACGCCACAGAGGTGGAGGAACTGATTGTTGAGATGCCACGCCTCTTGCAGGATCTCGTCGCGAAGGTCTACCATCGTCTGGCGGTAGTTCATACGGCCGGCGAGGTAGAGGGCGCGCTCTAGTCCTACCTTATCTCCTCTAAAGGCTAAGACGTTCACTTCGGTTAAGTTGCAGAAGCTCTTGTTTCCTAAGAGGATCTCGCCGCAAGGATTGACACCTTTAAACCATGGCGCTCTCGACTCTCCGGCGAGGCCGTTAATGAATCCCGGCTCTGAACCTCCGGCTTCAACCATCACATCGAAGATCTCTTCTAGCTGCTCGCGGCTGGGCTTTTGCATGAAGAGGAGGCTATTATTAGACTGCTGACGGTGTGCATTACCCTTCGCCCACCAGTTCTTTTTCGCGGTAGAAAATTCTTCCCACTCGGGCTGTCCATAGTCAAAGAGGGCAATCTGTGCCGATCTTCGTGAGGAGAGGATCGATCCGAGCCAGTTGACGATATCAAGAATATCCATTCTAGTTAGAAGCTGATCGGCGCGGTCAGAGAGGATTTTGGCGATCGCTTTGAATGCTTTGGCAATCTGCTCGTCACCGGAGGAGATCCATCCATATCCTCTCAATCTTGTTCCTGCGGGGCGAATTTCGGAGAAGTCCAGGATGAGTGTCTTGGCGTGGAATTTTCCGGCGACAAGCTTACCGATCGCTTTAGCCCAGGCGATGGCCGAATCACCAACTTTGATGGTCCAGGTTCTCGTTTCAGGGTCGTAGGTTTCAACGTTAAACTCTACGCCGCCACCATCATTTCGTGTGGAGCGGATCACTTTGATCTCATCAAGGGGGCAGCGGAAGCCGTTGAGCGTTCCTGTCACCGGTTTAAAGCCTACACCGCAGCCTTGGAGAAGGAGCCAGAGCACATCAACCATATCGTAGACGGTCTCGACATGGGTAAAGGAGCAGTTAAACATCGACGATTCGCGCTTGCGAGAGAGCTCTGTTCCGCCAAGCCAGAGCGTCCTGCCGGCAGGCATCATCTTACGCTGTATGATCAGATTGCGCAGCTCTTCGAGTTCGTCATCTTCATTGTCTCTAAGCTCTCTTCCAAGCGACCTCTCCCAGAGCCAGCGCTGGTGCGATATCACCCGATCTACAACCTGATCCCAGCTCTCTAGAAGCTCTTCACCCTCTTTTAAGGGACGGTGGTAGGTGCGTAGCGATGTGGCCATGGCCCTAGGTGTTGGTTGGTTCATGATGACTCCTCTCGAGGTTGGTGGTGAACTGTTTTATATCCCCTTTTTCGGGATAAAAGTCAATGTAAGGAGGGACTTTGAAAAATTGCTTTATCCGAGAAATCTCGAGGCTCTCGCGCCGTAGAACTAATCAACCCTAAGCAGCTCAAGAAGTTCTAAAGCGGAGCTGTTGTGTGGAGAAAAAGCAGCTCCCTCGACGATCTCTTCTAGAAGGGATTCGGCCCTTTTGGCATCTTGGTCGCGATCCTGTCTTAGCAAAAATTCACGTGACGTGATCAAAAGCTCGCGCCACTCCTCATGATTTTCAAGATGAGGCAGCGTTTCGTTGACCGCTTCATAGAAACCAGCGTCATCAATCACAAGGGCGCAGGCAGCTAGGAGAGCAAGATCAAACTCGCGATCTTCGCCTCTTGTATAATTTTGCCAAACCTTCTTCAAAAGTACTTCGGCGATATTTGCCTCTTCATGAGCTAAAATCTGCACTTTAAGAAGGTAGAACCACTTGGGTTCTTTCAGATAGCCTGCAAGTTCGTCGACAAGCTCCTGAGCATAGGCAAACTGCTGCTCTTGAATAAGGTCCTGGATATAGTCGTATAGGAAGCTCTCAAGGTCGTTGGCGCAGCCTGAAGCGAGCGCTTCAAAGGCTTGGTTTGGGCCGGGTCCCTCAACGGAGGCGTCGCTTAATATTGCGAGGAGATTATCAATCGCATCTTCAATATCGCCAATATCGCTTAAGGTCTCTTGGTCATAACCTAAGATAAGCTGGTCTAGCTCGTCACAAAAGATGGTCAAAGACTGCTTTTCAGGAACGAGTCTGCGCCAAAGCTCAAAGATTAAGAGATAGATAAGATCCTCATCGATCTCGTCGAGATCCTCACGATCGCCGACGAGTGTCTCGGTCAGCTCCTCAGGGGTATCCACCTCATTGGCAAAGGCGATGAATCGGGCTTGGTCAAGCCAGAGCTCATGCTCTTGAAGTCGATCAAAAAGTTCTTCCAAGGGGAGGGTGCGAAAATCTTGCACCTGCCAAGGATCAACTTCGAGCGTTGGGTCTAAAAGCCACTGCATACGCAGCAGATTATAGAGCGCTTTGCGCTCAATTGGTGTTTCTCTTTCCATAAGTTTTGACATCTTCTCCCATAAGAAAAACTATTTTAGTGTAGATGGAGAAGATGTTCAAGTGCTGCGCGATAGATCTGCTCAATTCGGCTATAGATCAGGTCCACTTCCTCTAGAAGTTTTAGATCTTCGGCTGTCAGCTCATCTTGATTCATAATAAGATATACTACTTTCTCCCCTTTATAGAGGATTGCTGATTTTTTGTGTAAATTGGTGCAATGGCTGTTTTAGGGACATATCCTAGAATTTCCTCTTTGGTGAGGATTTCAAATGACTCCTCGCCACTGCCGATCACTTTGACTACTTCTGCGGCAATAAGAGGGCGATCAAGGGACTCTTGTAGGGAGCTTTGGGCATAGAGCTGGGTTGCTTTGAGCACGACAGCCCTTGGGGGAAGGAGCCACTGACGACTAAAGAGCATAAGAAGCGATAGGAGTGTAGCTATACCAAGGAGGAAGACAGCAGCGCTAAAGGGCCTCTCTTTAGGTCTTTTGGCCACTTTCCATATTAAGGTTGTACAGAGTGATAGGAGAAGCAGAGTCGTCAAAAGCCACCAGCTGCCTTTAGAAAAGGAGAGGAGAAAAGAGGAGGAGGGGGGAGGGGGGATTCCCTCCCTTTTTCTTAGGTTGGTTAAGCTTTTTTTTACTTGGCTATCTTGAGGAGAGAGGAGAAGGGCTTTTTCGTAAGACAAAACAGCCAGCGCACTTTGGCCATGCTGCTCGTAGAGTTGCCCCGTAGCATAGAGGGTCGTCACGGTCTGTTCTTCTTGGGTTAAGAGCTCTTCGAGCGCCTCATTACCGTTAACTTGGAGAAGGCTGACAAGGAGGAGAAAACATAAGATCATCGGACAGTCCTGGGAGGCAGTTTTTGCGCCATCTGATAGAGTTTGAGTCCCTCTTTAGCCACATTTTTAGAAATTTTAGGCTTCTTTTCACTAAACCTTGCTACCCTAGCTTCACGAAAGAAGGGCTTGAGTTGATCAAAGAGGGATCCTTTATCTTCTATCCACTCCCCGTTGGGCTGTAGATAACCCTTATCGATTAGCTGATCGGTTAGGAGCTGCTCCCAGGCGCGAAAGGCGAGCTTTTGATCTTTTGTCTCGAAGAGCTCGATCTTTTTTCGGTAGAGAGGGCTCTTTTTTCGCTCTTCGATTGCTAGGCTGATGTTTTTGGTGAGGGGAATGGCGATGAGAGTGATGAGCGGTAGCGCAAGAAGAAGGATCGGGCCAAAGTCACTGCTTGCTTTAAAGAGTCGCTCTAAAATTGAGGGGCCAAAGTCGGTTGGAATCTTGAACTCTTGGGGCTCTTTGGGTTGGTGAGAAAGAAGGGGCGAAAATAACTTTCTTTCTATGGGAGGTGGCAGAAGGGTGGGCTCAAGGAGGTCGATCTCAACAGGCTCACTTTGCCAGGTGAGGTACTCCTCTCCTTTGGGATCAAAGCTCGACCAGCTAATTGAGGGGATTGTCTTGGCTAGGCTGTTGAGAGGGGTCAGCTTAATACTGTAGAGATAGCTCGTCTCGCCCTCCGGCATGGGAGAGCTCTCTTCGACGCGGAAAAGGCCGCTGATTCCCGGCTGGTTGGCGACATCGGGAGCAAAGAGGGGGTCTAATGGTTTCACATTGTGAACGGTGATCGTCAGATTAACTGGATCGCCAACCCTCACCTCTCTGTTGGAGGGTGGCTCTAGATCAAAATCGAAGCGCCCCACCGAGCCGTTGAAGGAGGCTGGCTGGCCTACCGCGGGGAAGGGAAGGACCGTGATACTTAAAGAGGGGATGGTGATGCGCTTTTCAGGGGGAAGGAGCCGCTCTTTGCCATTGATGATCACCTTTTGGATGCCGACAATTTCTGAGGGGGCGCTCACAAAGGTGCCGCTTTTAGTTGCACGGACGGCCTGCGAGATCTCCTGAACGGAGAGCCCCCCTTCACGGTACTGTTTAAACTGCTTGTCACCTAGCTTCTCAAAGCCCTCCATCTCCAAAAGGGGGAACCGCTCCTCGAGTAGCTGGACAGAGCCGCGGTAGCTGATCTTATAGACGAAGCTCCCCTCTTGTCCCGGATACCACTCATTGGGCCCCTCTAAAAGAGCGTCCATCTGTAGTATAGGACCCGCTTCGTTGGCAAATGTTACGAGGGGAAAAAATAGAAGGAGTATAAATCTCACCATGTGATCCCCTCACGTGGAATGGGCACAATCGCCTCTGGCTTTTCACTATCCTCTCGATGGAGCGCTCTTAACCGCTCTGTAGGTGAGGTTTCAGGGAGTGTAAGATAGGACTCCTCATCTCTCAAACTGACATTTTTTAACTTGACGAGAGCTTCGGTAAACTCCCGAACCGCTCTTGTCTGTAGAGGGATCACCTCGCAGTAGGGCAGCTCTTTTTGTTCAAGGCGCAGCGAAGCGAGCTTGGCGAGGTCTAATCCTAAAGAGTAGTGGTCTGTAATCTCCTCCCAATCTTCTCTTGCCACCGGTTTTTTGCGCTGCTGCTCTTCTAAAAATGCGACAAAGGGCATTTCAAGCAGCTGCCTTTGGAAGTTAATCACTTCGGTGACAGGCTCTTGGTAGGGGTTGATAAAGGGAAGTAGCTTCGTTAGGAGTAGTGCCTCTCTTTGTTTCGCGATGCTCGCTTCAATTAGCTCAGGTAAACTGTTCATCGGTTTCGATTTAAAAGAGGCGATCGCGCTTTGGATCTGGCCGCTGCCTTTATCTAAAGCTTTTCGATCATGTGCTCTTAGAGTTTCATTTCGGCCCACGGTCTCACTGAGACGTGAAAAGGCGAGCGAGGCTTGAGTCATCGCATCCTCTTTGAGGCGAGCGGGGATCCCTTCAAGGTTGACAAGCTGCTGGAGGGGACAAAGAGCCGCCTCCCCGTCATCTTGTGCGAGGTAGCTTAGGGCGATATTGTAGGCGATGATCAGCTGCTGCTCTGGCGGCAGTGACTGCGCTGAAAGGGCTTGGTAGATCTTCAGCGCTCTTTTGGACTCTCCCAGCTCTAAGAGTGTGTTGGCGCGGGTCAAACTCTGCTCAACGTCGGCAAAAATCGGCAGAAAAAGGAGGAGAAATAAAAACTTACACATTTCGACTATAATAGGCTGCCCCGTAGAGGGGAACATGATCATTTAATATCACTTTAAAGGGAACTTGTCTCACAAAATCACTCTTGACCCCTTTTTGTGAAAGAGTCTGCACAAAGGAGGGACGCTGCATCAGCGAGAGAAGCTTTGGTGCGATTCCGCCGCTGAAATAGATGCCGCCTCTTGCTAAAAGGCGCAACGAGAGGTTGCCCGCCTCTTGGGCATAGATCTTTAAAAAGAGCTCTAGAGCCTCTAGAGCTTTTGGTTCCTTCTTTTCTAGAGCCGCCTCTGTCACCGCTTCGCCTGAATTTTTAAGCTTTGGCCCATCAAAAAAGCTGTAGATGTTCCAAAGTCCCGGCCCCGATAGGACATTCTCTACGCTGACGCGTCCCAACTTCTCTTTCAAAAAGGTAAGCAGCGCACACTGCTCTTCGTCGACCGGCGCAAAGTCGGCGTGGCCCCCTTCCGTTGGGCAGGCGAGATATCCTGTTTGAGTCTCTACTAAAAAGGCTTCGCCAAGGCCTGTCCCTGCGCCAATTATGCCGATCGGACCCTTGGCCTCTTGACCCTCTTGTAGCGTAGCAAAATCTTCCTTTGGTAGAGCCAGCACGCCATAGGCGGCGGCCTGGAGATCGTTGAGAAGGGTCACCCTCTCCACATCAAGGTGCTTCGCCAGCTTCTGCCCATCTAAAAACCAGGGGAGGTTGGTCACTTGGCAGCAGTTATCCACTACCGTTCCTGCCACGCCGATGGTGACGTGGCTGATTGTGGCGCCTCCCAATTCTTGATGCTCCTCAAAGGCCCTAGTCAAAAGATCTTCAAAGGTACCAAATTCATGGCTGCTGTAAATCGTTAAAAAAGAGGGTGTAAACTCACCACTCATAGCAAAAAGGGCCAGCCGCGTATGGGTGCCGCCTATGTCGACCGAAAGACTCATATCCATAAGCCCTATACTAGAACACTTTGTGAATTAACTTCTAATCAGTTAGAATGTAGCTCATCTGTGCCGGTATGGCGAAATGGTAGACGCGGTAGACTCAAAATCTACTCCAGGCAACTGGGTGCTGGTTCGAGTCCGGCTATCGGCACATCTTTTTTACTTATGAATAGATTAGCCCTTTTTCTTTTAATTGTTGTTGTTCCTCTATTTTCTTCGGAGAGGGCTGATAGTCTTCGTGAGGCGGGGAAAAGCTTGGAGGCGATTAACCTCTATAACCAAGAGATTGTTTCAGCTATTGAACAGGGAAATGATGAAGATCTGATTACTTCCATGACTGGTAGACTCTTGGCATGGAAACATCTCTTCTACAAAACTAAAGAGCCCGTTTATGCAATTTTTTTAAAGCATCAGGCCGCTGCTTTAGAAGAGATTATCGACAAAAAAGAAATTTTGGGACGCGCCCATCTTGTCCACTTCATCAAGGCCACCGCCGCTCAAAATTTGGGAGAGCTTGAGGTAGCTGAACGGGAGTATGGTCTATCCGTTGAGCTCTATCCCTCAGACGCTGCTGAAAAAGGGGACTGGATCGCTCACTGGGGATTCATTATTGCTCTACAGGGTAATATTGAAGAGGGTGCTTCTAAAATTTTAATGGGCATCTCATGGATCGATGAGAGATCTGACCAGATCGACTCCTTCATCCGTAACGTCTGGGTCAGTGGCGCCTACCTTCGCCTTGCACAGATCTACAAAGAGGCCGAACCCATCAAAAGTGCCCACTACCTAGCCCAAGCCAAGGCGATCATCGACTCCGACGAACGCCTCGTCATCCGAAAAACACAGCTAGAGTCTCTCTTATAATTTGCTTGATCTTTCATACCATGTGAGTTTCCTACCCATGGAAAGAGGCCCGAGGATGTGAAGAGCCGGCCTAAGGAGACAAGGATAATCCCAGAGATATCTGTTCACATTGTTGATGGGCTATCTGTGGTTGTCGTCTTTATTTCTGAAGCTTTTTGTAGGGATAAACCTGTCTACATTAAGAGTGATGGGGAGCGAAGGGGAGCTTTCCGCCGGATTGGGTCTAGTGATATTCGTTGCATGGAAGAAGATTTAGATCTGCTCTATCTGTTGCGTCATCAACGCAACTACGAATCAGAAATTCTTCCTGGCGCTTCCTGGGAGGATATTTCAGAAGAATCCATTGTTGAATATCG
Organism: Chlamydiota bacterium; assembly: GCA_021772215.1. Lineage (GTDB taxonomy): Bacteria > Chlamydiota > Chlamydiia > Chlamydiales > JAJFMK01 > JAJFMK01. The sequence continues at coordinate 10,037 of JAJFMK010000115.1, forward strand.
GCGCATACGTTACCAAGTTGAGCCCGATGCCTCAGAATTGAGCTTAGATGATCAATCACTGCTTCTCTCGTTGAGAATGGCAGTTAAGGAGAATGGTCAGGTAATTCCAACAATAGGAGGGTTGCTCTTTTTTGGAAACAAGGAGGCTCTTCGTCGAGAGTTTCCAATGGCATCGAGAGTTGACTATATAGTTATTGATGGCACTACTTGGGTTGGAGATCCCTTAGCAAGATATGAGTTTGCAGTAGAGTATAGAGAGGGGCTCATGACAATGATGCCTCGCCTGCAGGCTCAAATAATGAGCGATATTCCAAGCAAGTTTCAGCTTGAATCGGGAAAATTGGAGCGAAACGATACCCCTTTAATTCCTCGTGAAGTGGTTAGAGAGGCATTAGCAAATGCTCTCATTCATCGCGATTATCGATCGCATCAACCAACGCAAATTATCCGTTACTCAAATCGTCTTGAATTTAGAAATTCTGGGTACTCATTAAAATCGATGGAGGAGCTTGGTGAGCCTGGATCAAGACCTAGAAACCCAACCATATCATCGCTTTTTCATGATCTTAACCGTGCTGAAACAAAAGGAACCGGGATTGGGACAATGGTCGAAAAGATGCGAGCAGCTGGCTTAACAACTCCCCCTATTTTTGAGTCTGATCGAAATAGAAATGCTTTTGACTTGATCCTGTTGCCACATCATCTTCTTGATCAAGAGATGTTGGAGTGGCTGTCTCTATTCAAAGGGATGGAATTATCAGATGCAAAACGCCGCGCCCTTGCTTTTACGAAAAATATAGGAGCAATTACCAATCAAGATTATCGGCAGCTAAATGGTACAGATACCCTAAATGCTAGTGCTGCGTTGCGGAATTTAAGGGATATCATGTTACTAGAACAAAAAGGTAAGGGAAGTGATACATATTATGTCCTTGGGACCAAAGCAGATTATAATCCAACCCCCCATACAAGCGTCTTATCTGAGGGGTTGTGTGAACAGGAGTCACTCCTACTTCCCGATGAGTTAAGAAAGGGACTGTCAAGTTTGTCTTCTCGTTCTAAACCCTCTGATATTGAAGAAATAATAAAGAATCTTTGTGCCCTACAGCCTCTTCAAGTGAGCTTGATGGCCAAGTTGTTAGGAAGGTCGTCCCGGTATTTAAGGGATCGATATTTATCAAAAATGGTCAAAAAAAGGGAATTGGAATACCTCTACCCAGATCAACCAGGCCACCCTCAGCAGGCTTATAGTTTGCCAAAGGCCCGAGTCATTGGAGATAGAAGTTCTGAATTTATTGAAGGAGAGGGAACTATCTAAAAAGGGGTTGCAACCTGACTATCGTCAATCGAGGCTGAGATAACAATACAGATTAGTGGGATTTCCCCATCACCTGTATTTTCAAAGTCATCAGGATGCCTAAAGAGGTAGTTCATGTTTCAAAGATAATTCCAGATCGGGAAAAAAGCAGCTATATTTCCTATTTTGCAAGTGGCTCTTTCTATTGAAAATTTCTTGCCGATAAAAAAACACAAGCTTAGCATCAAGCATTCCTAAATAAACTATACCTGAAGGCGACGTATGAAATCCCTGCCCCCTCTCTCTATCAAGCCCAGCGAGGCTACAACCCCTGACTTGGCTCAACTTTCTCAAGTCAAAGTGGACCTTCGTCAATATATCGCCGATATAGGCCAAACAGATCCCAGCCTCGCCTCAGAGCTCTCTCGCCGCGTCTCCCTTTGCGACTGGACCCCTCACGAAATCCACTCCCTTCGCTCTCTTGGTCTTCCGATCCCCATCGCCTTTTGCCCGAACCGCGGCCTGCCCGGCGGCGGCGCAGGGGACCTTGTGGTCGATATGATTCGAGGGTTCATCACCATTGCTCTAGAAGGAAACAAAAATTCTGTCGAGAAAGACCTAGAGAAAACCATCGTCAAAGCGACCATCCTCCTCCCCGA
>JAJFMK010000116.1 GCA_021772215.1 Chlamydiota bacterium
AATCTGGAAGGGAATCTGTTCCTTTCTCAACAGCAGTAATAGTGAATCCTCTATAGTTAGAATCAACAAAAAAGTCATTAGGATTCATTGATAATTCAAATGTGGATTCAGGAAATGCAGACTTTGGCGCAATGCCTCCAACCTTTTGAAGAGATCCCCCTGAGCGACGTGCCAGGTTAGCTGCGTTGCTTCCTTCGACAGCTTTGGCAAAGATTGATAAAAAGAGAGCCGATCCAAGCACACTTCCCAAAAGGGCGGCTCCTCGATGGATCTGTTGGATGGTACGGCCCCTGAATCCAGTACTGTTTTTTACAGCAGGATGTTTCTTTTCTCTTTGGATTTGTAGAACAGTGTCTCTATTTGCAATCCTGTTTTCTAGTCCCATCTTTCTTGCCTTACCTTTTATAATGCTATTTTTTCTGTGGAGCCTACTTTAAGCTTAATCTCATCTAAGATCATTTTTCCATGACCAAAAACCCTAACTGTATATAATCCTTCATCCCCTGGCTGTGGGCCATCTTCACTCTCCAAGAGAGTTTTTCCTCCGTTATAGGCGAGCCAGTCTGGAAGCAATTCTCCACCTCTAATTGGTTGGTCAAAATGAAGCCAGTTTTTCCACCCTTTTTCTTCTAAGTCGCTTCGCCCTTCAAATGCTTGAACCCGCTTGATGCTGCTTTTTTCGCTTTTTAGCTTGTAACTAAAGGGCACTCCAAGGGGAACTTGCACTGTTCCTCTATCATAATCTTTACGGTTCCATGGGTTAAGGAAGAGACCCCTATTTTTATAACAGCCAATGAAGGCAGCTCCCAATGTCGCGAGGGGTCCAAGAATGGTTAAGGTTCTCTCAGCTTCTGAGGTTCCCTGTACGCTTAGGTCGAACACGCTACAAGCCTCTTCGTCGCCATCAGTGGCGCAGATCTGTAGGGGTAATATTTCATCGCTAAAGGCTCCGGTATTTGTTGAGCTGGGCTTTCCCATCAAGGTTCTATCTGTGAAGGTGAGCCAGGAGGGAAGGTCTCTATCGTTGATTCTTTTTGCACTTAAAGACAAGGGGTCATCATTAGAATCTCTAAAGGTGTTTTCTGGAACAACAAGACGATAGGGCTGTCCTACTTGAGCTAGCTGGTTGGAGAGAGGGTTAGCTACTTTAGGAGCAGAATTAGGCACCACTGCTAAGGAAAGCTCTCCTAAGGTAGGAGCTTGGATACCGTCGTCTGCAGTGATTAAGATGCTATAGGTTTTCTCTGAGCCATTTGGAGGAGTTCCAGTTAAGCTGTTTGTGGCTGAATTATAGTTTAACCATGTAGGTAATGGCGAGCCATCTCCAAGGGTGATAGAGTAGGTCACAGGGCCAAGAGGGGCACTGATCATGTCATTTGGAATTGTGTAGACAAAAGAGCCACCAATGCGAGCGTTCTCCTGTGACAGGGAGTCGACAACCTTCAAGTTAAAGCTGTTTTCGGTAGCTCCTCCCTTCAGATCTTCTGCAATTACTTTTAAGGATATCTCTCCTTTATCAGAGGGTTGAGGAGCTCCTTGAAATTCGACTTTAGAGCTCAGAAAACCAAGCCAGTTAGGAAGAGTTGTTCCGTCACTTTGAGTCGCGCGGTAGGTGAGGAACTCCCCTGGTGGTATTGTGAAGGTGTTAGTGGGTATGGCGTAGTGGTAGGGAAAACCCACTGCTGTTGTTTGGTTGGGGATCGGATTTAAAAGTGAGGGAAACGGTCCCACTGTTAAAGAGAAGGTGGAGGAAGCGGTTGCTCCTGGATCATCAGCTGCAGTTACTGAGATTGTGGAGGAGCCTGCATCACCAGCAGATGGCGTCCCTGAAAAGGTTCTGGTTCCAGGGGTGAAGTTTAGCCAGCCAGGAAGAGAGTTGGTACTATATGTCAAAGTGTCCGTTACATCTTGGTCAGTAAAGGTCTCGGGCGGCACGGTAAAAGTGTAGAGCTTATTTATATCAGCAACTTGATTGGTGATTGGACTGGCAACTTGTGGAAAATGGTCGACAGTTATCGTAAAGCTGCTGTTGGCGCGATCCAAGACGATGCCATCAAAGGCAGAGAGTTCGATGTGGACTGTGCCAACGTCAGAGAGTTGGGGATTTCCAGAAAAAATCCCGATTGTTGAAAAACTTAACCATGAGGGTAGTGGAGTTCCATTAGTCTGCTCTGCTAAATAGTAGATAACGTCGTTGTTTGGATCGGAAAAAAGAGTGTTATCTATAAAGAAAGAAAAGGGAGCGCTAACATCAGCTAGCTGCGATGGTATGGTTCCTGATGCAATTGGTGGCCCTTCAACACGTAATAGAAAGGGAACAGAGGCGCTCTGTTGATCGCTGTTTTCAACAACCACTTCTAGTTCATAGTTTCCAGCCAATGATTGGTTAGCAAATCCAAAGAGACGAAATCCCTGTTCCTTTATCTCAAAGGAACCGCCTCCATGATAAATATAGTTACCAATACTGTGAAGCGGGCAAACCCCATTAAATGATGGGTCTTGATTGAAGTTTGCAGCCACTACTTTTGGATTGAAGGGGTCACGGATATCAAGGGTTTGAATTTTCCAACTGCCCATGTAAGCATGATCACCTTGTAAATCTATGCAACTTATTTCTGGTAAGAATGTTGTCGAAGCTAATATGGGTGCAGTTGTATTACTGATGTCAACGATCTGTAAACCTTGAATGGTACCTGTATCAAATAGGATATAGGCGTAGTCCCCCTCTACATCTAGGCTATATCCATAATTAGTAATTAAATAGTTACTTGGAAAAGTGGATGAAAGCACAGGGGTTGATGAGTTGCTAATATCGATTAGTTGAAGCTCGCCCCGACATAATACATAGGCGATATCCTCTTTAACTTTTAAGTCCGTTGTACCATCTGGTGTGTTAAAAGATCCCAATAATGTTGGGGAGCTAGGAGCAGTTATATTTAAAATTAACAGACCAAGTGTAGTATGGGCAATATAGGCGGTATCATTAGCTACCCAGACAGCCTGAGGAAAGTTCGAAGTAGCATATGACCCTATTATAGTTGGACTGTATGGGTCACTTACATTAAAGACCCGGAAGGTATTGCTTTCCAGCAAATAGACATAATCGTCTGTGGCATAAAGATCTCGGCAAGGTGTACTCAGGCTATAAGTTCCTAGCTGCGTCGGAAGAGTTGGATCACTCACATCGAAGATATAGAAATTATCATATGTGCAGAAGTACACACTATTATTCAAGACATATAATTCACCTACATTATCATAATCGTCCAACGTGACCGAGCTTACAGGATGGAAAGAGTGTAGATTAAATTTAAGCCAATTTGGAAGTGTCTGTTTTCCTTTTTCAACCACTTTCGTGATCAGTTCACCATAGTTTGAATTAACAAAAAGGTCGTTAGTTTTGAATGTTAACTCAAAGTTTGTTTCCGGGTGCATCGATTGAGGTACGATACCTCCGATCACTCGAGGAGCAGTACTTACAGCACTTCCATGAGCTCCTTTTGCGAAAATCGATGAGAAGATAAAAGGTAATGCAGCTCCAAAAAGGGCTGCCCCTCTTCCAATCTGCTGGATAGAGTGGCCTCTCAACTGCCCTTTTGGAGAGAGTTTTGTGCCCTCATTTTGTTGGCCCCGCAGATAATGGCCTGCACTGTCTACCCAAGTTTGTAATTGATTCATTCTTTTCTCTTTTTACATGCCATACATTTCTACTTGCTTGCCGCTTGTGCCGCCGACATCGAGCTTGACCTCTTCTAGGATCACTTCCCCGGGGCCATAGGCACGAATGGTATAGACGCCAGTATCGCTTGAGCCGGGGCCTGAGATACTAAGGAGCTCCCTTTCGCCTTCTTTATAGGTGAGCCAGCTTGGAAGTTGAGCACCACCAGATATTGGGCTATTATATTTTAGCCTCTCACTCCAACTCTCGGGTAAGGGTAACCCTGAAAGCATCTGCACTTCTTGGTAGGCCTTGACCAGTTTGATTTTTTCTTTGGGGGCTTCAAACTTGTAGTTAAATGATGCACCAATCGATAGATTCTTTATCCCCTTGTCGTAATTTTTACGGTTCCAAGGGTTAAGCACGACGCCTCTTTTGCTGTACCAGCCGACAGCTAGTCCAGCAACAGCCGCAAGAGGTCCAAAGATAGTTAAAGCTGTCTCAGCATTTGATGTTCCCTGAACGCTTAAGTCAAAGACAGTGCACGCCTCTTGATCACCATCAGTGGCGCAGATTTGTAGAGGGACTGTCTTATCGTTGAAATCTCCGGTGTCGCCAGGTCCCGGTTTTCCCTCTAGAGTGCGATCTGAAAATGTGAGCCAGGAGGGAAGGGCTCTTCCGTTGACCCTTTTCGCACTTAAGGTGAGAGTGTCTCCATTGGCGTCGACAAAGGTGTTGTCGGGGACAACAAGACGAAAGTTCTGCCCTACCTGGGCCACCTGATTTGATACGGGGTTAGCCACTTTGGGCGCTGCATTAGTCCCAACAGTTAAGGAGAGAGTCCCAAGAACGGGCGCCTGGACGCCAT
>JAJFMK010000117.1 GCA_021772215.1 Chlamydiota bacterium
CCGAACATCTCGCTGAGCGGCCCCTGCACGTGAATAATCTGTGCACCTTTATGAGCCTCTTGACCCATGATACGGCCACGACGTCTGTTTAGGTCTCCCATCACATCACCCATATTCTCTTCAGGTGTTGTGACGTCGATCTTCATGATCGGCTCAAGGACGACAGGAGCGCACTGTCTCGCCGCCTCTTTAAGCGCCATCGATCCGCAGATCTTAAAGGCAATCTCAGATGAGTCTACCTCGTGGAAAGATCCAAAGACAATCTCAACTTTGACGTCAACCAGCTCATATCCAGCGAGGACTCCTGTTGCGAGGCCATCTTCGATGCCGTTAATTACCGCAGGGATGTACTCTTTCGGGATGACACCGCCAACAATCTTGTTAACGATTTCATTTCCCTTACCCGCCTCGTTAGGCTCAATCTTAATCTCGACGTGGGCGTACTGACCGCGACCACCTGACTGCTTGACGAACTTCGTCTTCGCTTCGCCAGGTTTCGTGATGGTCTCACGATAAGAGACCTGCGGGTTACCGACATTCGCATCGACGTGGAACTCACGCATCATACGGTCACAGAGAACCTCTAAGTGAAGCTCACCCATACCGGAGATGATAGTCTGTCCTGTCTCTTCGTTTGTTGTGACGCGGAAAGTGGGATCCTCTTCAGAAAGAGCACCAAGCGCTACAGAGAGCTTCTCACGATCAGCCTTAGATTTTGGCTCAATTGCCAAAGAGATCACCGGTTCAGGGAACTCCATTCTCTCCAAGATAACAGGGTACGTCATTGCGCAGAGGGTATCCCCAGTACGCACCTTCTTAAGTCCCACACAGGCGGCGATATCACCGGAGAAGAAGAAGTCCTTCTCTTGGCGTGTGTTGGCGTGCATCTCAAGAAGTCTTGAGATACGCTCTTTATGACCCTGGGTACTGTTGAGGATAGTCATCCCCTTCTCTAGCACACCACTGTAGACACGGATAAAGGTAAGACGTCCCACATAGGGGTCTGTCATGATCTTAAAGGCAAGAGCCGTGAAGGGGGCGCTATCTTCCGGCTTGATCAAGACATCCGCATCGGTCTTGATCTCATGGCCACGAATGCCGCCACGATCAAGCGGGCTTGGCATCCAGCGCACCACAGCGTCGAGGAGCTGCTGAACGCCCTTGTTCTTAAAGGCGGAGCCACAAAGAACCGGGTTGAATATGTTTTCGCAGACCCCTTTACGGATCACAGCATGGATTTCATCCTCTGTTAATGAATCGGGATCCTCTAGGACCTTCATCATGAACTCTTCGTTTGACTCATCGATCGTCGCCAGCTCGTCGAGAAGCTCTTGACGCATCTCTTGGCAGCGCTCTTTAAGTTCAGCAGGAATTTCAGCCTCTTCCCACTCGGCGCCCATTGTCTCGTCTTTGAATACAAGGGCCTTCATAGTGATCAGGTCGACCATGCCTTTGAAGTCATTCTCCGCGCCGATAGGGCAGTGAACAGGGATCGCATTGGCATGCAACTTTTCGCGCATTGTTTTGACAGCGTCGAAGAAGTCGGCGCCCATACGGTCCATCTTGTTCACGAAGGCGATTCTTGGCACGCCATACTTGTCCGCCTGGCGCCAGACCGTCTCAGACTGCGGCTCAACACCGGAGACGGAGCAGAAGACCGCCACGGAGCCGTCGAGAACGCGTAGCGATCTCTCCACCTCAATGGTGAAGTCGACGTGTCCGGGAGTGTCGATAATGTTAATTTTACACCCTTCCCAGAAGACTGTCGTCGCCGCACTGGTAATGGTAATGCCACGCTCTTGCTCCTGTGCCATCCAGTCCATCGTTGCGGCACCTTCATGCACCTCACCGATTTTATGGCTACGGCCGCTGTAATAGAGAATGCGCTCTGTCGTGGTGGTCTTTCCAGCATCGATGTGCGCCATGATACCAATGTTGCGCACATTCTTTAGCTCTTCGCCTTTAGGTCGTTTTGACATCTAATTTTGCTCCTCTTACCACTTATAGTGGGCGAAGGCGCGGTTCGCCTCAGCCATTCTGTGGGTATCTTCCTTCTTCTTGATGGCAGAACCCTGGTTATTGTAGCAGTCTGCTAACTCCTGAGAGAGCGCCTCAGCCATTGAACGGCCCGGCTTCGTTCTAGAGAAGCGGATAATCCAATTCATCGCCATCGAAATGCGGCGGTTAGCTGGAATCTCAATCGGTACTTGATAGGTGGCACCCCCGATTCTTCGCGACTTCACCTCAAGGGTGGGCTTCGCATTTTCGAGCGCCTGTTCGAACGCCTCTAGGGGGTCCTCAATCTGGACCTTTTTGGAAAAATTATCGAGCGCATCATAAACAATGCGCCTTGCGACAGACTTTTTACCGCCAAGCATCAGCTTGTTGATAAATTTAGCTAATGTTTCGCTTTTAAAGCGCGGATCGGGGTCGATCTGACGCTTTTCAGCTCGTCTTCTTCTTGACATTGGTTTACCTCAAAGTAATTCGTAAATTCAATCCAAGACAAAAGCGAGGTACGAGATTCACCTTTCCCTAAAATTTTAGGGGAGGCGCATTGGCAGCGAACGAGTCATCTCTTTCGCCTCCAATGCACCAGGAAAATGAAGACATTCTCCTAGTGTTACTAGCTCTTTTTAGCTCCGTACTTCGATCTTGCCTGCTTACGGTCCTTAACGGCCGCACAGTCTAAGGCTCCTCGGACGATGTGATAACGCACACCGGGAAGGTCTTTCACTCGCCCACCACGAACCAGCACGATGCTGTGTTCTTGGAGGTTGTGTCCCTCACCGCCGATGTAGGCGATTACCTCTTGTCCTGTTGAAAGCCTTACCCACGCCACTTTTCTCAAAGCGGAGTTTGGTTTTTTCGGCGTCTTGGTCTTTACCTGAAGGCAGACTCCTCGTCTCTGAGGACAGGCCTGTAGAGCGGGCGATTTACTACGCTTCTTCTTGGCTTTGCGACCAGTTCGCACTAATTGATTAATCGTTGGCATAAATTTCCTATTTAATATACGGGAAAACAGCCAAGATTATAGAGAATCAAGCAATTAAAGAGCAACCCCTGAACAGCTAAACCCTTGGCAGCTCTTTTAGGTTCTTGAGACCAAAATGGAGTAAAAATTTCTTTGTGGTTCCATAAAGAGCGGGCCTTCCGGGCATCTCTTTGCGTCCTACCACCTCAACCAACCCTCGTTCCATAAGGTGAGTAATGTGCGAATTGCAATCAACACCACGGATCTGTTCAAGCTCTATCTTAGTGACCGGTTGCCGATAGGCGACAATGGCTAAAACCTCTGAAGCGGCCACGCTGATGCGGTCCGGGGCCAGCTTAGGCTTAAGCCTTTGAAGGTAGGGGTAGTAGATTGGGTCGGTGCGAAAGCGAAAGCCTTTAGCCGTCTCTTCAAGACGAAAGCCACGCCCCTCAAAAGAGAGCTCTCTTTCGAGCGATTTAAGGATCTCTTTAATCTGACTGTGAGAGAGCTCAAATTCCCCCTCTAAAACGTGCCCAATTTTTGAGACGGGAAGCGGCTCTTGGACAGAAAAGAGAAGCGCCTCAATGATTTTTTTAACTAAAATTAACTCTTCATCAGACATATTTCTGAATCCTCGCTTCGCGTTAAAATAATTTTTCCCTCTTTAAGAAGCTCTAGAACAGCCAAAAAGGTGCAGATCAGCTGTTCTTTACAACTCATCTCAATTAGATAGGGAAGAACTTCAAGTTTTAAAATTTGATTTAACTTGAGCATAAGGTCATCAATCGCCTCATGGACACTCCACTTCTGCTTGATCATCCGCTCTTCGATAATATTGAGTCTTTTTTGCGCTTTGGCAAAGAGACCTTTCAGCTCATCGATTGTAATGTGCTCAATCCCAAGCCCCTCTTGCCTCTCTTTAGTGAGGATGGGCACCTCTCCTCTCGGCAGCGCTCTTTGCTCTTCGAGCTCTTTTTCAACTAAAAAGTTGGCAGGAAATTTAAAGCGGGCAAACTCTTTGAGTCTCTGAAGTGCCTCTTCGGGACTCATTAAAAGAGGCTCCTCCTCTTCATTAAAGGGAATGAGCGTGCGGCTCTTAAGACAGATTAAAAGGGCGATCTGTTCAGCGAGGGTCGCCCCCTCTTCCAGATCTGTAAAATCGTGGGACTCAATCGGAAGCAGCAGGTTCGCTAGCTCCAAATCCTGGGCCGGCAGCTCCCTTTTTTGGACCAAATAGACCAACATCTCGAGCGGTCCACAGAACTTTTCGATCTCAACATGAGAAGAATGGGGAAAAGTGTTCATCAAAACTCTTTGAGATTCTATAGTACGGTCTATGTTCAAGAAATCCCTTTTTTGCCTATTTATTGTCCTCTTTGCAAGTGTTAATTCCCTATATAGCATCGAGGAGTCACAGCCACTGCAATTTTCCGATATCAATCAGATAATGCGTGAGCTGCTCTCAAAACATGTCGATCAAAAACAGATCACAGCTGAAATTCTGAAAAGTTCACTCAACAATTATATCAGACAATTCGACCCGATCAAGCTCTACCTACTCGCCTCGGAGGTGAGACCCTATGAGGAGATAAATGACTCAGGTCTGCTCCACACTCTAACCGCCTACCGAAGAAGCGACTTTAGCGCCTTTGAAGAGCTCAATGGCCACTTCCAGCAGGCGATATTGCGCTCTAGACGCCTTCGCGAAGAGCTCTACCAAGATCCTGACCCTCTCTTTATGACCCAGGTGAGCCACTACCCTGAACCTGAAGAGTATGCGGACACTTCTCATGAGCTAAAAGCGCGCCTTGCCAAAGAGATCAGCCACTTTATTGGCCGCCAAAAGAGCCGTTTTGGCGAACGGGACGTCTTGGCAAAAAAAGAGCAGGTTCTCGACAAGTTTGAGCGCACAATCCGCGCCTTCGAAGATGGGTATCTCTTTGTCGACGGCGACGAGGAGCCAATATTGGAGACCGAAAGAGAGAATATGTTGGCGATGCATGTCCTCAAGGCGATGGCTAAGAGCCTAGATCGCAACAGCTCCTTCTTCACCCCCGATGAGGCCTACGACATCCGCGTGCGGCTTGAAAAGGGCCTCTTTGGCGTCGGACTCTTCTTCGAAGATGGCCTCGATGGCGTTCATGTCTCTGAAATTCTTGAGATGAGCCCTGCCTCAAAAGATGGACGCATCTCCCTTGGCGACCGCCTCATCGCCATCGATGACCGCTCAATTGAAAAGGACTCTTTCTCAGAAGTCTTAAGAAAAGTTCATATCGACAATGATGATGAGATCAAGTTCACCTTAGAGAGCCAAAGCGATCAAAAGCCCTACGACGTCACCTTAAAGCGCGAGCCGATCGAGATTGAACAGGATCGCGTCGACCTCTCCTACGTTCCTTTTGCCAACGGTATCATCGGAATCATTAAGCTCCACTCATTCTATGACAATGACCATGGCATCAACAGCGAAAATGATGTGAGAACAGCTATAGAAGAGCTCGAGGAGATGGGAGATCTCAAAGGGCTTGTTCTTGACCTAAGAGATAACCGCGGCGGCTACCTCACCCAAGCTGTGAAAGTGGCTGGGCTCTTCATCACCAACGGTGTCGTCGTCATATCTAAATATTCCGACGGCGAAGAGCGCACCTTTAGAGATATCGATGGCAAGACCTCCTATGAAGGACCGATGGTAGTCCTAGTCTCTCGCCAGACCGCCTCCGCAGCCGAGATCGTCGCCCAAGCTCTCCAAGATTGGGGCGTTGCCCTCGTCGTCGGCGATGACCACACCATCGGCAAAGGAACCATCCAGAATCAGACCGTCACAGGCGCGCCCGGTTCATCCTATTTTAAGGTTACCGTTGGCCACTACTACACCGTCTCTGGCAAAAGCCCTGAGAGCGAAGGGGTCCAAAGCGACATCATCATTCCAGGCATACTGATGGTCAATAACTCCCACAACTCACCCAGCGAAAAGAGCACCCCTGCTCTGCCGGCCGCCTTCCAAGATCCGCTACATGACATCGACGACTCCACCAAGCCGTGGTTCCTAAAGTACTACCTCCCCACACTACAAAATCCCACCGATCAGTGGAGCCGTATGACTCCCCAGCTAAAAAAGAATAGCCAATATCGCATCGACAACAGCAAAAGCTATGCCCTCTTCCTAAAAAAGAAGACCCCTGGTGAAGAGGAGGAGGACTTAAGCGATGATCTCAATCCAAGAAAGGGAATCAAAAACTTTGGTGCCGAAGATCTGCAGCTCAATGAGGCGGTCAACGTCATCAAAGATATGGTACGCATCGACGCCACCCAAAATGCTGTTGGCGCGCCCGCTTCTTACGCAAACAACACATATAACAACTTGCAACACTCATTTTGGGCGCTGAATTCGCTCTTCTCCAGCGGATTCTGCACCAAAACTAAAGTTTCAAGAAGCTCATGACACGTTTGTAAAAATTATTGCAAATATCAAATTTTTGTTGTAATTTTGCCAGGTCAACAACCAATGAAAAAACAGTGAGGTTTCGCCATGGCAACGTCAACTAGCTTAACAGGAGCTGAATCTGGTACATCAGCTCCGCCCAAACCAACACAATCTCTTCAACCTTTTCATTCGATTTCACATCCCGTAAGGGCCACTATTCATAGTGACTCCGAAGGACATGTGACCATTGATGATGGGCGTCAGATTACAGTTTTAAGTGCCTCTTTACAGGAAAAAGACTTGATCGATAACCAAGGCCGCCTCTTGAAGGGATTTATGAGTGCTTTGGATAATCCCGACGCCATCACTGCTGCTCTAGTACGAAGTATGTCACATCGAATGACCAGTATTTACGATTTCAAATTTGTTTATGCCTTGGCAAATATCTACCGGGTAGGGGCTCCTCAAGATCTAGAAGAGCTTTGCAAAACAGTTTACGACGGTTTTGAGATTGTTGCCAAAGAGCATATCGTTAGTCCACAAGCTCTTGCAGGTTTTAAGACACTGTTAGACTCAGCAGAAAAAAACAGGCTCATCACCCGAACTGAAAGACATTTTCTGGATAGCTTGGCAGTTACGAATCAAGTCTTTTCAGAACCGCGTTTTCTTGCTTTGAAGAGTCAGGTTTCAGCAATACGAGAGCAAGTGATTGCCAACATGGAAAGTATTCAACTTTTAGCTAAAGGTATTGTTGCCGTTGAGAAGTCCAGCCGTGAACGAGATGACGCTCTTTCAGCAAGCTTGATCCAACTAGATGAAACAACCCGCAGACAGCACCGTTTACTCGCCTATAGTATGCAACAATTTGCTTCGCAGACAAGAAATAGCATTCAGGCTCTTTCGTCAAATATTCAACTTGTCCAGAGCAATGTTCAGAATTTAGCGAGGCAAACACAACAGGGCTTTAGGCAGATGTCTCAAGCTATTCAGCAGGTTGAAGCGAGCTCGGTGCAAAGAGATAAGCAACTCGCTCAAGGGATTCAAGCAGTTGAAACGAACGCAAGAAAGAACATTCAGCAAGTTGCTGAGGGGTTGCGTGATTTAACCAACCAAACTCAAGAAAATTTTGAATTGGTAGCTAAAGGAGTCGGCGGCCTTGCGCAAGAAACACGGCAAAATATTCAAGCCCTAGCCACAGGATTAGACGGATTAGCTCAAGAAACGCGACAAAACACCCAAATGCTTGCAAATGGTTTACAGGCATTGACTGAGGAGACACGAACAAATACTAAAACCCTTGCTAAAGGCATCAACAATCTAGCTGCAGACTGTCATCAAAAATTTCAAAGCTTAACTACGCATATAAATGACTTAAAAGATGCTCTAGAAGCTAAATTCGAAAGGCAGAGAAAAGTAAACACTGCCGCAGCCTTCATTCCAATTTTTGGTGGGGCAATAGCGGAAGCAGGAGCTGACTTTCTTGAAAAAGTATATGATATTACTAGTTTTTCAGAATTTGGGGGATTTGTTTTAGGAGTAAAACCAGAACAAATTGAGACGTTCATGGATCAGGTTACTTCGGACGAGAGGCTTCTAAATCTTGCCAAAAAAGAGACTCCAGAAGAGTTTAAAGAGGCCTTTGAGGCAAATTTAAAACAATCAGGTCTTCAATTTTCTTCCATGTTTATTAAGCATGGAGTGATTAAACCCAATGAGCTACTGAAAGTCTGGGCAGAATCTGAAATAGCTCTTAAGACACCACAATTTGCTTTGGGTGAAGGAGCTTTGCAATTTACAGCACAAGCACCTGCAATTAGCCTTGGAGAAGGGCAGCCTGTGGCGGGAAAGGTTTCTTTAGGAAGTACCGCCGCAGACAGGTTGGCAGCTGATATGTCTAGAGTAGATTTATCTATGCCTCAACTCGCTTCGCTGGGCGCAGGTCTTAGCTCTCTTGACGAGAATAAACTTAATGCTATTTCAACAACTGATCCTAATATAAAGGTCGAAGAGCCTGAGAAAGTTCCCTCTGTCCAGATACCCTCCAATTTCCAAGTTGGTGAGGAAGGGCTTATCCCTCCTGGCCGAAAGCGACACCCTTCGATAAGTGAAACCTCAGAAGCTTCTTCTGTTGATGACAACAATTCAGATGATGATGACTTCTCTTTGCATGAAGGGATTGAAGCAGGGGATTCTCTTGAAGATATTCGAAAGATTTTGTCTTTTGACATTGATGTTAACAAACGACGCGCAGGGGTTCGAGCAATTGAGCTAGCTGCTGATCTTGGTAGAGAGGATATCGTTAATATGCTTTTAAAAGAGTACAAAGCAAAAGGTAAAGTTAGAGAGCTTATGAAACGCATCGAAGCCAAAAAGAAGAAGTAACTTAGGACTGGAGTAAACCATGAAAACAAGCGGAAACAATTTTTCATTAACAGGACAATTGCTCACACGTTCTGGGCAACCTATTCGAACTCAGCCGATAAAAGGAAATCCTCTTGGCTTGAATGTACGCGTTGGGAATTCTTTGGGAGAGTGGAAAGCGGATCTTCTTGATGGTGTTGGAAGAGTTGTATATCGTGCGTTGCCAATTCAAACTCCTGAAGGAGTCACTATCGAGAAAGCGCTTTCTTACGTAACCCTTGATAGCTCGAGGGTTACTGTAGCGCTTAATGGTTGGGGAATTGCCGTAAACACAACGGAACGAATTCTCTCTCTTTTCATTGGAGAAACGAGGGGTTTACCAGGCGGTGGAAAAGATGAACCTGCCCTAACTTATGGGGATCGCCCAGAACAGAGAGTTAAATTGAAATCCATGCAGCTTTCTCCCCAATTAATTGAAAATGGTCAAAAACTAGTCTCTCTAGCACAAGAATCGGGCAGGGTCACAATCGTTGATTTGAAAACAAATAAGACTGTTGAACTTAGAGGCATCCATTATGGACATCGCCCTGATTCACTAACCCTTTTAGCTGCCAGTAATTCTCTAATAGTTACCGGGTTAAAAAATCTACACATCCGTTTAAAAAAAGACAATTTTGAAAACTGCCATGAGTTAGACTTATTTAATATTTTGTTTTCGGATGTAAAATTAAGATTTTCTCAAACTTTTGCAGAGGGTAGAAAATTAAGATTTATTCGAATTTCTGAAGATCGTTACATCATAGCTTCGTTTTTTAAACCGGACCTAAAGGAGTGCGTTACAATTGTCTTAGATACTGAGGAGATAAAGGGAGAAGGGAGTTTCAGTTTGCGAATGATTACTTACGACGATCTTCCTGAGTCTGTGATGAGTAGCAACAAATATGTGCCCCGCCTAGAAACGGCTTTTGGTTCTAATCGATTAGCTACCCTAGTGACATGCGTTGAACTCGGATTCAACATATTATATTACTGCAACCTTGATAATGAAGGTGTTGCTGTCATTTCTATAAATGGTCTAAATGAATCGGTTTCTAATGTGGCCCTTCAAAAAAAGGGACCTTATTTTGCAATGGGGACAAGAAAGGGAAACATATTCGTTGTAAATCGAGAAACAAAAAAAACATGTTCTTTTAAGGTTGGTTCTGAGTTAGCCGCCCTTAGCTTTAGCGCAGATGACAAGTATCTATGTACACAAACAAAGGAATCCACTGACTATTGGCGTCTAACAGATATTTTAGAATTAGACTCTGCTGAGAATCAATTAACTTTTGTGCGCAGCTCGGGAAAAATAAAGAAAATATCTATGCCTCGAGAAACTCTAAAAGAGTTAGATATGACGTTTGATCCTATTACCAGTGGTGATTATGTCTCTCTTAGCAAGAAATTAAAAAATGGAGAGTCTGTCACTTTAGAAAATGGGAGAAGACTAACTAAGGAGAAGCTTCTAGTAAAAGCAATTGCTAAGAATCCCCACTCTAGCATCGCATACTATGAACTTGGAAAAGCTACACCAGAAAGGGAGACATGCCAGCTTATCGATTTGAGATCCATGACTCAGATGCAACTTTTTCTCAGCGCGATTAAACTTGACCCTGATTCCTGCCCACCTTACGTTGCCCTTGGAAAGATTGTGAAGCCAGGATCGCCTGCTACCTTGCATGATGGGCGCAGAATGGACCAGCAGCAGCTCTTCCTACAAGCGCAAGCTTTGGATCCGAATTTTGCAGAGGCATACCTACTTCTTGGTGGCACTCTTCAGCGCGGTGGGAATATCCCACTTAAAAGTGGAGAAACATTTTCTCAGCAGCAACTTTACTTGAAAGCTGTAACCTTAGATCCAAATAATGCTGAGGGGTATCTCGCTTTAAGCTCAACTCTTCGACCAAACGAGCCCATAAGAATTGGAAATAGCATAGAAATGACAAAACAGCAGTTGCTTAAAAGAGCGATTGCTCTTAACCCCCACTTAGCTGCTGCATACACTAAGTTGGCTGAAATTACTGGGCCAGGGAAAACAGTAACATTGGAAGATTCAACAGAGTGGAGTCAATACCAGCTTCTAATAAAAGCAATTGCACTTGATTCCAATCATTACTATCCCTATTTCTATCTTGCAACGCTGTTAAAACGAGGAGATCGGGTATCCCTTGAAAATGGCGATATAGTCTCTCCTTTCCAACTGCTTGAAAAGGCAATAGCACTTAATCCCCATTTTGCATTGGCTTATTACAGCCTTGGAACCATCATGCCTGATGGGAGCGAAATAACCATTGGTAGTGAATCATATACAAAAGATAAATTATTTCTTATGGCTATTGTTCTTGATCCAGCGAATGCTAGTTTTTACGTCCGTCTTGGTGATACGTTGGATACAGGTGAAAAAGTTACGTTGGGTCGTGGGGAAGAGATGGATGATATTGCTCTTTACAAGAGATCGATTGCTTTAAACTCTAACAACGGAAGAGGGTATGCTCGGCTTTTATGTTCATCTTCTGAGCAGATGTTTACTCTTAATAATGGGCAGACAGTAGATAGAGAAAGTTTGCGTCAGCATGCTAAAAAGTGTCTTATTCAGGAATTGGCTCAACATCCAACCCCTTATGGATATTTCTGCCTATCTAGCGTTCTCTTGCCCGGCGAGCCTGTAATGCTACACGGTTTAGGGAGAGTATCAGCAGTAGAAATACTTATTCATGTAATATCTCTAGATCCTAAATATGCATGGACTTACAGTACACTTGCTTGTCATTTACAGCCGAATGGTAAAGTGACTCTGCAAGGGGGCAAACAAATGGATCGAGTAGAACTGGCCTTGGAAGCGCTCTTTTTGGAGTCAAATAATTACATGCGCTATCATAATTTAGCAATGATTTTAGCTCCTAATGAGAGCGCACGAATTCCTGATGGAACTATTATGGGTAAACAACAACTTCTCATCCGAGCCCTTTATCTTAGACCTTCATCGAAAACGGCTGCAACAAGTTTAGCAGAGACTTTGTCTGATGGAACGGCAGTGCGATTAGAGAATGGGACGATAATGACTAAAGAGATGCTGATGCAGGTTGGGACAACGGGTTTACAAGGATACACCTCATACAGCAGTTCATACCAAGCCAATAGATGGAGTTGATGCAGTAATCATCTGAGCCTCTTGCCAAATGCGGTGTGAGGCTACAGAGAGGGAGGCGGTCAACGTCATCAAAGATATGGTACGCATCGACGCCACCCAAAATGCTGTGGGGGCGCCGCCTTTATAAGGTTTTGAAGACTGCCTCGACAACTTTACAGTAACTTATTATAGGCACCTAGGGTTGCGCCCGAAGTGCCAGCCCATTGGCATAGGAGATCAAAGAGGTAGGTAAAGCATGCTGTCTACCGGCAGATCCTTGTCTTCTGCCTAACATTGGGCTGTTAATATAGCAAGAGTTGTCGATTCTGATAATCTGAGAGAGTTAGACTCTCTAAGAGGCGCGTGCTGATCTTGTTTTTGACATCTAACTCTAAGACCCCCTCTGAAAAGAGAGGAAGCGTTAGATCTTTGGCATAGTTTAACATCAGGTCAACAAGGGCAGTTTCCTCCCTTACAAGGGCTAAATAGAGGGGCGTTGTCTCCATATAGAGATCCGAGATGACGTTACGATACCCATATTTCCCGATCACCCGATAATCTCTTCTTGGGAAAAAGGGGTCGGCGCCAGCTTGGAGAAGCAGCCGAACAATCTCAAGATCACCTTTAACGATGGCTGTCTCTAACGCGTTATATCTTTGATCCATTACAGGAAGTAGGGTTTCAAGTTTACGCATAGAGGGATCATAGGAAGACCAGCTCCAATCGGGCAGCCAAAAGAGGCTATCACCTTCGGGGCGACTCTTATTGATCTGTTCTTGTGACATTTGAGCGATCAGAGCCTCGATCAGATCGAACCTCTCTATTTCAACAGCTCGATGGAGAGGAAGGGGAGCCAAAGCTTTAAACCTCTCTAAACAGTCTGTAAAAGGGAGATAGCCAAGCTCGTATAAAGTTAACAAGCGCTCCACGCCAGCTTTATTCCAGTTCTCCTGTGGAACAACTCTTAAGAGCTCTTGCAGCCGGCCTAGGTCGATATAGCCCTTCTCGTAGAGGGAGAGGGCATAAGAGAGACTGTCTTTTTGCCATAGCAGGAGCTTTTCTAAGGTAAGGTATCCCTTCTCGATATAAAAATCTAACAGAGCAAAATTATCCGATGCCCTCATCAGATACTCACTTTGAATGGGGACTCCATAGCGAAAAAAGAGATCAACCACCTCAAAATTCCCCTCGTTGAGAGCTATTGTAACAGGATTTCCCTCCCTTCTTCCATAGCTATCAAAAAGCTCAATCAAATCCTCTGTAATCGGAAGGTCACTTTTCATTGTTCCCAAGAGAGCGGCCTTGATGACCTCTTGTCTATCCTCGCGTCCTGCTACGATACCAAACAGAGTGCTGCCCGCGTTATCAACCTTTCTAAAAATATTTCCGTGAAAGCGATAAAAAAGAGTGATGACATCGAAGTTTCCCTTCTCGATGACGCGATAAAAGGTCGTGTGATACAAGATTTTTTTTGCCTTATAATCACTTAAGAGCGCTCCATCCCTATACTTTAGCTCTTCTGGGACTGTGCAGGCCTTAATATCTGAAGGGATCCGAGGAAGAAGAAACTCTACCAGCTCAAAATTAGCAACGTCGATGGCAGCCACATCTAAAAAGGATTGGTTAGGATAGGGATCTACCTCATCAGGAGAAAAAAGATGAGGCACATATAAATTCAACCTTTCCAGACAAAATTCGGGATAGCGCATCTGAAGAATCTGCTCTTTGGCATACTCGTTATTCCCCTCACGGATAGCTTTAAAGATATCGGGCCTGTAGTCCCACTCCCAGCCCCAAAGAGAAACAGTTAAAAGACAAGAGAGGAGAAATGTGGCAAATTTCATCGAACCCCCGCCCTCAATATAACCTCATCATCGGTAACAAACCCATTTTCAATGAGATATTGCAGTAGTTGATTGTCTCCCTTTTTCAGCGCCGCATCAAGATGCCGATAAGAGAAGGTCTGGCCCCTACTTAAAAAGAGCGCTAGCTTCTCTAAGTTGCCCTCCTTTATGGCCACTAAAATCAGATCGCCCTGTTTACACGCTTCAGCAAAGATCTCCCCCTCAACACGTGTGATATCCTCTGATAACCCTTCCAAAATTGCCGCGATGATCTCTTTGGATTCGGCATACTGGATCGCATTTTTTCTCTCTTTGTTATTGTAAGCTGGCTGAGAGAACTCCCATTCATTGAGATAGATCTCCCCTCGCGAGTGAACAGGCCGCGTGAGGTCTTTAGTTGCCCTGACTAACGCATTTATGATCTGCAGATTGCCCTTGTCGATTGCTAAAGAGAGAGGTGTCGCTTGGTTATAGGAGCCACTAATAAGATTTCCATCTTCATAGCTTCCCACCTGTTCAAACTCTTTTCTAGGAAAATGGGGGTCAGCATGTCTTCGAAGAAGCTGCTCTACAAGCTCAAGATCTCCACTATCGATCGCTAGCTCAAGGGCGTTATACCCCTCCTCTTTTCCAATTGGAAGGAACTTAACAGCCCATTCCTTATCGCAGAAAGCTGGGCTATACCAATAGTGATGTTCATAGTAGAGGGGGGCTTTCAAAATTCTTTGAAAGTTCAAAGCTCTGATAGTGCTCTTTTGAATAAGCTCTTCCGATTGAACGATATCACCCTCTATAATTGCATTTAAAAGGGCCCCTTCAAGATTAACTACCAGTGAGAGTAGAAGAAATAGTAGAAAACGCACGAATTTATTTTAAACAATCGACAATTATCAATCAATTAATAGATTTTTTGAAGACCCAGCAAACGACCCTCTACAAATTGCTGACGGCGGAAGGGCCTTAACTCCTCCTTCCCCCCATCATACTGAACCAGCAAATCGAAGAGATAACCGCGCAAAAGCTCTAGAGAGGGATAGGTCGTTCCTGTCTTCATAAGATTTCCACTAATTAATCCCTCTTTACCACTGTAAAGCTCCAAAAGATAGGGTATTTCAATACCAGCAGGCGACCTAAAACCCTCTCCCGTTTGGCACCAGTCAATCAATGTGGGAAAGGCTTCAAGCCCAGCCTCACTTATTTTCAAAGCAACCGCCTCTATATGGTCGGGATAAAAGTCCTCCAGAGCCTCTCTTTGGGCAGCTGTCAACTCCTCAACAACTTGTATTTTCGGCCTTCTGCACAGTTTTTCAAAAGCCTCTTCAACTCCTCCCATGTCCCCCTCATTGACCAGCCCGTGCCCCACAAGCTGCCAAAATATTAAGGAGAGGTCAAAATTAACAAACATTTTAACCTGGTGGGGATTCACGGTCGCTAAAAAGTGAGGCCGCAAATCAATCTCTAGCAAAATATGACTAACTCGCCCCACCATTCCTTCTAACACCTCATTAAAATGAAGCGTTACAGTGGGATGATCGTAGACGTAACTAGCATCAACATCAAATTGAAATAGGAGCGAATTAGGTAGGTGATATGTCGACATGTTTTAAAATAAATCAGTTAATTAAAAGACGACAGAAATATACCTCATCCCCTATTTTATCCAAAATATCAGAACTTTTTACAAAAAGAAAACCCAACCATTCCGGTGGCCTCACCGGTTTGGTCACGACTATTCCGGTGAGGTCACCGGAATGGTCGTCTTTTCAGCAATACTTAACCACTTAAAGTTTAAAGATTAGATCTTGGAGAAATCGATACAAGCACCTCAATCGAGGAGTTTACTCTAAAGACTATTGTGAAGGAAATTTTGAGGGGAAAAGCAAGCAGTTTGTGCATTTCTCGATGAGGGCAGTGCGAGTGGCACGGCCGAAGAGAGAAGGTGCAAAATGCGCCGCTTTTCCCCCAAAATTTGGCCAGAGCCAGAATCGAACTGGCGACACAAGG
>JAJFMK010000118.1 GCA_021772215.1 Chlamydiota bacterium
GCCGGCGCCAAAGGAGCCTTTCGAACTAGAAATGAAGGATCACTACCGATGAAAATCACCGTTTTGGGTGCGGGAGCTTGGGGATTTGCTCTGGCCAACCTTCTGGCAAAAAAATGTGACGAGGTTCTTCTCTGGACGAAAGAGGAGAGACTACTTAAAGCCGTTGAAGAGAAAGGACATCATCCCCTCTACCCCGATATCACCCCTGCTGAAAATATTCAGTGGACCCAAGATCTACATGCTGCGGTCTACAATCGAGACCTCATCGTTGAATCTGTCACCTCAAAAGGCATCCGCCCCGTCTTTAGTGGAATAGACAAAAGCGACATCCGTTGTCCGATCGTAATCACCTCTAAGGGAATCGACCAGGAACGTCTGATTACGCTTCCTGAGCTACTTGTCGAAGTGCTTGGCGAATCACACCGTGACAAAATCGGCATCTTAAGCGGCCCCAGCTTCGCAAAAGAGGTGATTGTCGACAAACCTACCTCTGTGGTCGCCTCCTCCTATAACAAAGAGGCGATGCAGTTGATCGCCAAAACATTTAATGGCCCCAATTTCCGCGTCTATCCCAACAGTGACATTCTCGGTGTCGCCTTCGGCGGCGCCACGAAGAACGTGATTGCCGTCGCCTGCGGCATCTCCGATGGCATGCAGCTGGGAAATAGCGCCAGAGCTGCGCTGATGACCCGCGGCCTTCATGAGATGACCCGCCTTGCTATCACCTGCGGCGCCAAACGTGAAACACTCAGCGGCCTCTCCGGCATGGGCGACCTCATCCTCACCTGTTCAAGCCTCCTTAGCCGCAACTACTCCTTCGGCAAACTACTCTCCACAGGAAGCACCAGCGACGAAGCAAAAGATCAGATCGGTATGGTGGTCGAAGGCGCCTTTGCCGCCGCTGCCGGCACCGCTCTTGCGAAAAAGATGGGCATCGAAATGCCAATTAACGAAGCGATCCACCAGATCATTGATCAAAACCTTCCTCCCCAAATGGCCGTCCAGCAGCTGATGCAACGCGCCGTCAAAGAGGAGCATCTATAGGAAAAATATGACAATAAATGGAATAAACAACTTTTATGTCTCCACCTGGAGCGGCAAAGAAGAAGATAAACCGGTGAAAGAAGGCTTTATAGAGCTTCTAAACCGCTCTGGTGAAAAGAGAGCTGTCCTCATTTTTTTTCGCCTTGAATACTCATATACCGCTCCCGATAGCTACCTTGGAAAAATTGTGGCTAAAGCGGATGAAATCGCAGTTCCTATCTTCGCTGTGACCATGGGAGATCCTAAAGGAGTTGAGAACTTCAAACAGGTAATTGTCAAGAATCTAAAAGCTGATCACATTAAGCCAACAAAGACTGTTCAGTTTTGCGCCGTCGACCCAAGGAATGGCGTTCCTGATTATCAACCTTGGGGCTCGAGAAACAGAGGCTTCTTTAATCGCGCCTGGATGTCCGTAGAATATATAGCAGGTTCTTGGGTACCTCAATCTTTTGCCCAAGATGCCGATAATGAGAGGGAGGACATTAAAAATGCTAAACTTCCTTTGCCTGACGAGATTGTCTCCACCACGATAGATTTGACCCAAATGAAAAGCAAGCTGTAGACAATATCTTACCCACCCTGTTATCCATTAAAGCATGGAGAAAGTTGTCACAGCCAAAGAGATGCGTCGCGTTGAGCAGTTAAGCTTTCGTGAGGGTGTTTCTGATCAGGAGTTGATGGAGGAGGCAGGTTCTCAGGTCGCCTCTTCGATTGCGAAGGTCTATGAAGAAAATGGCCTTGAGGGCCCCACTCTTCTTCTAGCGGGGCGCGGCAACAATGGCGGCGACGCCTACGTCGCAGGCCTCTACCTCATAGAGAGGGGCTATGAGGTGATCGCTCTTAACCTCTATGAGGAGGAGCTCTCGCCTCTTTGTAAGGCCTCAAAGGATCGCTTTTTAGCCGCAGATGGCCAGCTCATATCAATCAGCGATTTAAGCAGCAATCTCGAATATGTGTCATTAATCCTTGATGGGCTCTTTGGTACCGGCTTCCATGGCGAAGTGACAGGCATCGAGCGCGAAGTGATCGAAGCGGTCAACCTCTCAAGCTGTCCTACAATAGCGATTGATATCCCTTCCGGCGTCAATGGCGAAACGGGCGCCGTGGAGAGCGTGGCGATCGAGGCGTTCTTGACATTGACGCTCTGCTTTCCAAAGTGCGGCCTCTACCTCGGCGACGGCTGGAACCACGTGGGTCAGATTGAGACACTACCGATCGGTCTGCCGGAAAACTATTGTGAGATGGCCGAGCCGACTATGGAGCTATTGACTAAAGAGGATGTCGCCTCTTTATTACCTAAAGTGCAGCGCAACCGCCACAAATATGAGCGCGGCTCAGTTATTATTCTTGCTGGCTCAAAGGAGATGGCAGGCGCAGCCTACCTGGTCGCCTCCGGCGCCTTTCGCGGCGGCGCAGGGATGGTGCATCTTCTGATTAAGCAAGGGATGGAGCAGGCGTACCACAACATCCCTGAACTGATCCTCATCCCATACGAGGGTATGAGCATCGAAGAGTTGGCCACCAGAATTAACGAATCCAAAGCGTGCGTGGTAGGCCCCGGCTTTGGACGCAGCGAAAAAGAGCAGAAGCTCTTAAGAGAGCTTCTTCCCAAAATAGAGATCCCCACCGTCGTCGACGCCGATGCGCTCTACCTTCTTGCAAATGAGAGAGCCACCCTTCCAAAACAGTCCCTTCTCACTCCTCACCATGGCGAGATGGAGCGGCTTCTAGGAACAAAAAAACCACCCTTCGATCTACAGTTTATCGAAGAGTGTCAAATCTACTTAAAAAGGGAAAACCTCTCCATCCTCCTCAAAGGCGCCCCCACCCTCTTTCTGAAAAAAGATCAACCCCCGACTATCGTCCCCTTTGGTGACCCCGGCATGGCGACAGCCGGCTGCGGCGACCTCCTCAGCGGCATGCTCGGCGCGGCTCTCTCTCAAGGCCTCCCCATTGACCAGGCAGCCCTCTTTGCCACATCCCTCCATGGCCTCAGCGGCCAGATCGCCGCCGAAAAAGTAACCTCTCATGCAATGAAGAGCTCAGACATCTTAGAAGCTATTCCCGAAGCTTATAAATTATTTAACTAAACACAAAATCACAAACAAGCTATAATTCTTCAAACAATTATGGCGAATTCAACACGTACAGTTTGCATATTACTTAACATACCAGAACCCTCTAATGAACTACCAAAAGTAGCGGAATCAGTAAAAGAGAAGATTTCTCAAATTGTTTTTCCTTGTTTATTTTCTACAAGTGACATTCAAGATGTTCTGCACCTAGACTTTCCCCCAGATCAACATTCAAAACTGAAATACCATTTCGTTGTATTTAACAGCGAAGTGCTAAATTCTCCAAACTACCGAACGGTGAAGAGCGTGCTCGAGGGCTTTTCTGATAATGGTTCGGTGCTAACGCACGAAATCAGATTCAACAAGGTACCGTGGAAAATCTGGATTTATCCTGAATCTGCATGACGCTTATCACTTTTCCTACCCTATTTCCCTCTATTCAAAGAGATAGCTATCGTTTTGATGGAACAATCGAAATGGTCCAAAATACTTTTTTCTATCTCACTTACGAAAATAAAGAAGATGATGAATACGAGATTGGCAGCTTCTGGAACCGATCAATTCCAGATCACTCTTTCCACTTTGTCGCCTCCAAATTCTCTGATATAACGATGTATGAAGGGCAACCCGAAGCTCGTAAATATATCATTAGATCTTCTAATCTCAGTTGGAGAGTCTACATCTTTGAGAAGATCAACGAAGATGATGTTCTGGATCGCTAAAGACCCTAAACGATAAACTGTTTATAATCAACAACACCAATAAACATGAATGATAGTATAATATATGCGTAAATTTAGTTTAATTTAAAAATAACATAGCTTATAATTTCAGATATGATTATTAACGGGGCCCTGAGAGTAGATCAGTGGCATATCGCTGTTGCTCATAACGCTGATCTAAGCCCAGCTAAAGGTTGGCTCTATCACCAGCAAACACTCTCTAAGACGGATATGCTAAACCGGGGCATCAGAGGTCTAGAGATCGACTTTGCTACCGTGAATGATGAGCTTCGTGTCTGCCACGGTAAGCCGCGCCGTTTTGATGGTAAAATTGGCTCCTATGACCGGCTCAGTGATTCGTTAAAAGAGGTCACCGACTGGCTTGATCAAAACCCCAATGAAATCGTGATCCTCTTCTTTGACTGCAAAAGGGATAAACTTTTAACAAAAGAGAGGGTCGATCAAACCTTAGAGCCGCTAAAAAACCGCATCTATAAACCGTCGGATAAAAAAGAGAGCTGGCCTAAACTGCAAAAGCTCATCGACGATCAAAAGCAGCTCATTATCTTTAACCATAAATTTGAAACAGACTACACTTTCTATTCGTTTAAAGAGCTGAGGGCGAACTTCCCCTCCCGTAATTCCGATGAGCCCATTGAAATGAAGAGTAAATGGAGGGGAGAGATCTCTTTATTAAATCACCTGCCCCACCACTTCAAATCCTGGATAAACAGCGCCAAAGACATTGCCAAGATGGTTCTTAGATTTTTCTTTCCCAAAAATGCCTTCTCCTCAATAAATGAGCCAAAAAGTATTGAAAAGCAGGCCCAAGATCCCGCCTTTAATGGTCATCCTCCTAACTTCGTTCTAATGGACTTTGTTGAAGACTTCGTTGATAAGGGCGGCCTTGATATGATTAACCAATGGAACCAAAATTATGACATCACGAATTGATACACCCTTCCCCACACCAGTAACTGGGACCCCTCCCATTACAAAAGATATGGATCGCCTCAACGCTTTAGCATTATCTGTTCTTACGAATGAACTTCAAGACCCAGTTATTGGCTGTCTAGTCGATGAAAATCAGCCAGGAGTGAAATTTTACTTTATCACCGACGCCGTAAAACCCTTCCGTTCAGGGGAGGGATATAAGGCGCCTCTTGTTGTAAACTTTCCTAACATATATACTAACCTTACTGTTGATGGAGCAGGCTGAGACAAGTTCCTCTAAACAAACCATCAT